>JBNKHS010000136.1:0-10493 GCA_050290485.1 Promineifilaceae bacterium (SeqCode)
CCTTTTTATTGTAACTACTTGCGTGGTGTGCATTCGTTAATAATTTGAAAGTTATGCCTAGTTAAAGCAATAATTCAATTTAGCTTAAGATTGCTGTCTTAATCCAACAACATTGCCATCTGCGTCTTTTACTTGTGCTATTAACAAACCGTTCCCGACGTCCGTAATATCTTTTACGATCTCAGCACCTGCATAAGTCATTTTCTCAAGATTCGCTTTAATATCCAGAACCTCTGTGTAACTGATCGGTCCAACTTTTGAGTTGGGATCTAATCCAACTTCGAGATCCCCAACTCTATATCCTACGTAATAAGGGCTCTCAACATAAGGCGCCACTTCTAAAAAATTGGTGTAAAAGGTTGTTGCTGTCTCTATATCATTTACTGGGTAAACAATTAATTTTATGTTTTTTTCCATTATAATCTCCTATTGAAGCTAATACTATTTACCTTTATAATAAAGATACTTGAAAATCAAGCTAATGTCAAGCACAAGGAGATTTCATTGTGGATTCAAAAAAGGACTTAGAAAAACAAGTGATGATAGCAGCTCGGGAAAACGGCATTAGTTCTGTTTTGTTTCGCAATGCCATCGCCAGAAAAGTAGGTCTAAATATCACTGATTCAGAGTGCCTTAGCCTTCTCTCTATAAAGGGTGTCTCAACGCCCACAGAACTTGCTCGTTATACGGGTCTCACGACTGGCTCGACAACAGCAATGCTTGATAGATTGGAAAAGGCCAAATTCATCAAACGCAAACCCAATCCAAAAGACAGGCGTGGCGTTTTGATAGAGATCAACAAAGAATGGACAGAAACAGTTGGACCAATGGTTATGGGTGTTCAAAAAGCGCATAGTGAACTAATAGCTAGTTACACAGACAAAGAACTTGAAACGATAGCTGATTTTTTAACACGTTTTACAAAGAACGTAATAGAGAACACAAAGATGATAGAAAAGGATCTTGTCTAAGTATCGACTCATTAACGGGTTGTGCCAATACAAAAAAAGATTATGCAACAATATCTTCGCTATCATTTGATTAGTATAGTTCAAACGGGTGGGGATATGTGTCAAGAACGGATTGTAAGGTGTATTCTACAAACATTAGATTACACTATTGGTTAGATTTTCAACATCATGTACGATGCTAAACCCTTGACGTGGCATCTACTCGAGATAAAAAAGATTTTGACATTTTACCAAGCATTCTGATTCGTAATATCTAAATTCAAACCTATCTTACTCGCAAAAAATTGAGTATACTAGGTTAGACCAGCTCAGGAGAATGCCGTGACTCAGCAGGAGATCCAAGACCAACTTACCCAACTTGAAGAAGCCATTGCTAATCTAGAAGCAATGCACGACACCTTGTCGGATGAGCAATTACAAGCCGCACTTGCTCCCTTACAACAAAAAAGAAAAGCGTTAAAAACAGAATTAAGATTAGCGCAAGCCTCACAACAAGTGGATATACAAGGTAGTGGGACTGTGGCACAGGGGGATCATGCAACGGCCGTTTCTGAAGGTGGCGTCAACGTCACTGGCAATGTACAAGGCCCCATCATCACTGGCAGCGGCAACACCATCTTGACCGGCCCATCCGCAGCAGACGCTAGCACCCCCCTACCCCCACAATTCGCACCCTTGCGCCAACTGATCGTGCAATACTTCAGCCTAG
The DNA here is from genome assembly GCA_050290485.1 of Promineifilaceae bacterium (SeqCode). Taxonomy (GTDB): domain Bacteria; phylum Chloroflexota; class Anaerolineae; order Promineifilales; family Promineifilaceae; genus JBNKHS01. The sequence continues at coordinate 1,681 of JBNKHS010000136.1, forward strand.
AGGAATTACACACCATTGCTTTTGATTTAGGCATTTCCCACGATGATCTATCTGGCGAAACCCGTTCTGGATTTTCAAAATCTCTTATTGGCTACTGTTATCGCAACAACAAACTCCCCCAACTCATCAAATTATGTCAGCAACAGCGCGATTTTATTGACTGGCCTAACGTTTCATAATTTTGCCTGTGTCATATTGTCCCCAATTTCAATGAAGAACGAAAAAAGCGTTTAGGAACAACAACAAACTAGCTGTGCAAACGCAGTCAGTAGACACTAAAGGCATCTGAAAATAGATCTTCGTTATCTTGACTATCCTCTTCCTTATATGGAATAATGTATTCATCATCAATGCTATTGTTTCTTCTTGCATCATAGCCCATCTCTAATAATTTCTTTGACCTTTTGAGACCCCAACTATAGGCAGCATTGTCATCACAAAGACCCCATTGAAAAACAGAATATCATCAATACATTCTTCATCGGTCAACCGATTGCAAGCATATGATTGATATAAGCGTAGATCCAATTCTAATAGAGTGGAGCCATTTAACGCTCTCTTGGCATGGGTTGTTTTTGGCCTTGGCCACCATTTCTGCTTATTTCATTTGCATCCATTTTGGTATGGGGGCTGGTTTTTCACGAGACACCTTAAGCAAAATGGCTTTCTGGCTGGCTATTTTGGGCATTATTGGGGCTAGGCTCGTTCACGTTCTTGAACATTGGGCTTATTTTGCTGCATCCCCTATAAGAATTTTAGCATTCCGCGATGGTGGTCTGGCTATCTATGGTGCAATTCTAGCCGTTATTCTTGGCACCCTCGTATATACCTATGCAACAGGAATGAATTTCTGGCGACTAATGGATGCGATTGTTATTGGTGTTCCACTTGCATTCATTATTGGTCGTTTTGGATGCCTTATTATGGGGGATGCTTGGGGATGGCCTACCAAAGCAAATTGGGGGGTAGTTTATTGGCACAACGGCACCTCCATTCCCTCTGAATTTTTAGGTATTCCCACCTTCCCCGCTCCCATTATGCTGCAATTATGGAACTTTGGTTTGCTCATTGTACTCTTAAATTTGCGCGACCGTGTCAAAATTGATGGTCTTTTATTCTCCGTTTACCTGATTGTTTACTCTTTGGGGCGCCTGATCATTAACACCTGGCAGGCGGGAGAAATTCTCTTTGTCGGCCTAAAGTTCACACAACTCTTGGCATTGGGGCTTATTGCAACAGGTTTCATTTTAATCATTGTGCTTACGAAAAGAACGCAAGGACAAAATGAAACATTGGCAAAATTATCATGACTTCAGATTCAAATGAGCCCATAATTGATACTGGTGGAGGTGCATTTCTTAATAAAGGAAGCGTTGTGCAAACGGGGGGCGGTGATTTTGTAGGCCGCGATCAAAATTTAATCCAGGTCTATATGTCTCAAGATGTCGAGGCAGGAGAGCTATACGAAGGTTTGTTTGGTGGCAGTAGCCAACCTTACTTTCCAGACCGCCCTTTTAGTGCCAATGATGCTTCCATCTTTGTCGGTCGTGACAATGAAATTGAAGCAATTATTGCACATACAAAAGACAATCAACGCCAAGCTGTGCTTTTGTCTGGCCCTGCAGATGTAGGCAAAACATCACTACTGTTTGCTGGCGTTATTCCTAGATTAAAAAAAGAAGGGGTTTTAATTTCGCATCTGAAAAATTACACCAATGCAACCCACCTTTTGCACCTTGCCCTATCAACACAAGCAAAACAGTTAAATGTAGACGTGCAAGATGAGGTTTCCTTAGCAAATTTAGTGCAAGCAATCGCCACGAATACCTCACGCGGGCAACTGGTTATCTTGGATCAGTTTGAAAGATACTTTTTACCAGAGGTTAAAGCAACAGAAAGAATTACACTAAAAGAAAATATTCAACAAGTTTTAGAATTAGTTGACTCTCAGTTTTTCAACTTGATTTTTAGTATTCGTGAAGACATGATTCCTGAGCTAATTAAAAGTTGGGGAGAGTTATTACCCAGTTTAACCCAGCCCCCCATCTCATTGTCACCCCTAACAACAAAAAAAGCAGCCGAAGCAATCAATGGGCCGTTCAAAAACATCTCACCAGATAAACCACCATATCGTCTGGTTCATTATGATAAAGAAGTAGAAAAACAACTTCTAGAAGATCTTGATAACCTTAGTGAAAATCAAAAAGATTTTGTTCTCCCCGCTGATTTACAAATTGTTTGTTATCGACTTTATGAAGCTGCCCAAGGAACGTATCCTTATGAAATTTCAACTGAGCTCTATTTTGAAATCAGTGCCAATAAGGGTGCAGAATATATCTTGGATACACACTTTGAGAATTTGATGTCTCGCGTGCCACAAGCTCAACAATCACTTGCCCACAATATTGCCACAGCCATGTTGGACACTGAGCTTAACTTTTGGGTGACAGCAACAGATCTGTTCTTAAAAAATGCAACCCCTACTCAAATCGAAGAAACAATGGAGGAAATGGTAAAGGCTGGGTTGCTAATTTGGCACATCTCTGAAAGCGGGCGCGCCTTTGCCTTCGCCAGCAACAGCATAAAAGATGCTGCTTACCGTGCTGCCGGACCAGATGCACTTAAACGGCAACAAGCACGAAATGAGTTAAATTATGCGTGGCGCAGTTGGATAGCTTATAACGAAACGGTTACACCACGCCAGTTGCGTTATATTGAGAAGTACAGTACGGATCAATCATTCACGCCTGAACGAACGTTGTTGTTATTGCGTTCTGCAATTACCCACAATCTCCCAACTGCGTTTTGGTTAACGTATCTAAAACAGGATGATGCACGCAGGTTTATTCGTTTAATTGAAAGTGACACAGGAGAAGTAGAAACTGCAAATGAAGACACCTGGCTTACACGCAGAAACCAAATGCGTTTGTTGTTAGGCATGCTGGACAAGGAGCACCAATTACCAACTAAGCCCTCATCCAATGATTTTGGTTTAATTACCTGGACGGCCGTTTCTCACCCAGCAGACAACAGTATATGTCGTGAAACGGCCGTGCTCACATTATTGGCCGCCTATGGAGCAGACACGCTCAAGCGCATCAAGGCCGCAAGTAAAGCAGAACAGCTAAGTGCAGCTCGTTTAGCTGAACTACGGGGTATTCTGGCCGATACCGACCCAGATCTTGAAAAAGAAATCCAAAATCAATCATTATCTAAAAAAGAACAGTTCCGCATTTGGTGGTGGCGCTTCCGGCGTCGTTTTTTAATTGATATACGCTTTATCAGTATGATCACCTTAGGAGGTGGTATCGGGATGGGATTGGGCCTTGCCATCTTGCGTGCTTTACTGGCTATCCTGATAAATGAAGAAGCAGGGTTTTATTTTTATGGTTCGTTCCCAGTCGGATTCCTGCTTGGTGCAGGGCTAACAGTGGGCCTCTTACTTGTCAACAAGGTTCGGTTACAGTCCCCTCTCCTTTTTATACCGGATTTAACAAAGCAAACCCGTCCCAAATTCCTGGCGACTATGTTGGGTGCTGCCTGTTTTACGCTCGCGCATATCGTGCAAAGCATTGTGCTTAATGCTCGTGCCTTTATCCATACGCCTTTAATTCCCATAATGGCCTTCTTGGCAGGGCTGGGATTAAGTCAAGCTGTTTACGATCAGCCATTTAAAGGGTGGCATCTTGGCCCTTGGCGGTGGTTTTCAAGGCTGTTTATTGCCGCATTAACGATGGGTTTATCCCAAGCAGTCTTCGCACTTTTGCCTGACTATGGTGCGAATTTTATTTTTGGCTGGAGTGGATTCTTTTACGAGTCCCGACTCCGAGAAACTGTCATCCATTTAGGGTTTGAAAACATTGTAGATACGACAGAATGGTTTCATTGGGTAGGTCTCGTCGATGCAGCCCTGACAGGAATTGCTATGGCTTTGGGGTTGACGATTGGCTTAATTATGGCCTTGAAAAGCTACGAGCAGTGGCGTAGAAGAGAGTTCAATGATGGATCATCCGAAGAAACTTTATAATTTTTTTGACGACGTTTGTCGTTATATCTTTTGGCTCTAATCATTTCGAGCCATTGGGAGGTTATCATGCATTCAAGGAAGTATGATTTGGGCTTCTTTTTATTGGTTGGTCTCCTGTCCCTCTTCGCAATCACGTGTGAAAATAATGGTGGAGGCGGAACCACAACTTGCCCTACCGGTAATTCATCACGTACGCAAGGAAATGATGAATTCCGACGCGTGAACAGCATTGTTTATAAAGGAACAAGTGGCTCTAACTTAAGTGAATTTAATTGTTCTGGCTGGTATCCATTAGCGAGTGGAGACCAGCTTTCTACAAACAACAGTGGGCAAGCTGAATTGAACTTTTCAAGTTGTTGGGACGGCCGTTTCTTTATTTTCAAAGATAGTGGTACAAATTTTCAGGTCGAAACGTGTGATAAAGCCTCATACAATTCACCCTCGATTGCCTGTGTGCCATTTGGTAATGTCTATGCAGGTTTATGTGCAGGTGAGTTTGATGTTTACACAGGGAGTGCAAAAATAATAAAGACAGGCACGTCATTATCGATCACGTATCTGCCAGAGGATCGCCTCATTACGTTAGTGATCGTTTTTGAAGGACGCATCAGTGTCGATGCCGTTAGCGTTATAGACCCTTTGGAATTTGCAGTGCCTCCCATCGAGGTGTCTGAAGGTCAATTCTTATTCACAATGCCTGATGATCAACTTTCCCCAGTTGGCGGCCTTGACCCCCGGATCGCCCATCCCATTTCTGATTTACCACCCGTTATTGATGAGCTGGGGCAACAGGATAGAGTTGGCGATATTCGTGATAAAGCTATCGAGGATGGGGTTCTTCCCCGTGATTGGCCCGAAGAATTGGGTGGCCCAGATGGTGGCGACCAAACAGGGTTCCCGCCAGATGGCGGTATTGTCGTAACAGGAACAGGGGGAGCCTTAGCTGATCCAAGAGTGCAAGATGCGTGGTTAACGGCCGTAGATTGGCCAGCAACTCTCGATAACAGCAATCTTGCAGACATACCAGTTGTTTCTTCAATCGGCAATCAACCCATTATTGTGCAAGAGGATATCATCTTTGATCCCGACCGCTCAGCCATGTTGTTGGCTGAAGCAGGATTTGCGGGTGGCTTCCCTGTTACCCTTCTCGCTCCTGCTGAAGATGAGCAGTTAATCATCCTCGCAGAAAATATGATTGAATACCTGAACCAAATTGGAATGGATGCCAATCTTCAAATCATACCTGGCAATGAAATTGATGCTGTTTTATCCGAATACATGCAAGCGAATGAGGCAGCAATTCACCTCTCACGTTAATAGTAGGAGTGGCAAGTATCAACGTAATGTGCCCAGCGATCGCTGGGCACATCTGGGAGTTCAATTACGAGCATATTTCTCATAGTGAGAAAGGTAACTTAAATTCCACACCAAATAGGAGAGAACAATGAGTTTTAATCAAGGTCATGCTTTATTAATTGGCGTGGGAACCCATAAAAATCATGCTAAACTGGACAAGCTAATTACAGTTGCTGATGCTGAAGCCGTCCAAACTGTATTGCAAAATCAAGATTTATGCGGATACCCAGCGCAACAGGTCACCTTACTGAAAAAGAATACAGCAACCAAGACCAACATTCTCAATGCCTTGGATAATCTGAGCCAACTCCAACCGACAGATACCCTATTTCTCTTTTTTGCAGGTCATGGCGGCTTGGGCACAGACGGCAACTATTACTTGCTTACACATGACGTTCAAATAAGCGAACGTCGCGTGCAACCCGGAACGGGTATCAGTGAATCTGAACTGTTACAAAAGTTGAATGCGATTCGTGCCGATCGTCTGTTCATGGTTTTTAATGCCTGCCACTCTGGCCATATAGCGCCAGAAACTTTGGCAACAGATGATGACGAGCTACCTGAAACGTTAAATCCAAGTGGCCACACAGCAAATGCTTTATTGGGAACGGGTCAGGGGCGTATCTTAATTGTCGCTAGCCGCCCAGAGCAATATTCTTATATTGGAAAAGGGGAAACAACCATCTTCACAAAAGCTTTAACGGACGGGCTTAGGGGCGAAGCTAGCAACAACGGGGGAACGATCAGCGCTTTTGGGCTTTATGAATATCTCTACAATGAGGTCAAAGAAACGGTCGAACAGAATTTTGGGAGGAAACAAGAACCCATGTTAACTGTGATTCAGGGTGTTGGTCCCTTCCCTATTGCGCTATACCGTGGGGCCTCAACATTGAGCGCTTTTACTGATGATAGCCATATATTGCAAGATACGGCCGTACAACCCATATCGAAACAAAAAGCTGAGCGTAGCTTTAATCGTAAAATTGATACAGGTGGTGGCGCTTACAACGAGGGCATTATAGACACAGGCAGCGGTGATTTCATTGGTCGCGATCAGACTATTTATGGTGATAAAATCAAGGTCGGGGATCATTCATCTGCGGCCATAGGGCAAAGCGCAACGGCCGTTGGTGAACGCGGAGTCAATGTAGGTGGTGATGTCGGTGACAGCGTCATCACAGGAGATAAAGGCCAAGCCAATAGCATTCAGGCACACAGCATTGAAGCCAAAAATGTTGTTTCAGGTCTACAATATATTACCGATCCTAATCAAGCCACCCCCGAGCAACTTCGCCAGGAGCTAATCACTCTGCAAACCCAATTAGTTGAGGCCATTGCTGCTGGTGAATTTGAAAATGCAGCTGATGTAGCCGATATTCAAATAGAACTTGCTACAGTCAAAGAAGAATTCGCCAAACCTCAACCACAAGGTAGTCGGATAGTACGCAAATTGAAAATAGTTGCTGAAATTTTGACGGAAAGTGCCAGTACGGCCCAAGCTGCAGGAAAAACAGGGCTAGCCATTATCAAACTCGCTCCAGTTGCTGCCGCTTTATATCAAATTGCGACCAAAATGTTTGCGGGTTAGGAATCATTGAATTGAACTGCATCTAGTTTTCTAGTTCGAGCCTTTCCTTAAAATGCTGTCCAACTTACAAACACAATCGGAATTGGTTCATGCTTTTCTGTGTAAGTGCCTAAATGTAGAAACAATAACAACCATAGTTGCCCCTCTCGCTACCACGCTGCATAGTCCTCCTGTCATAGTTAGAGAATCCCATTTATTTTTGCCTCAGTAAGCGGTAATCTGTATTCATACTGAATTAATCAGGAGCATAGATGAGGTAAAAAATGCATAATCACCAAGAAAAGCATGACATGATTTTAGAAAAAACACATGATTCTGGCGCAGAAGAATGGGCCTGCCCCACCTGTGGCCGCAAACTACTGGTACAATGGGCACCAGCGTTCAAACGCATTGTCCTTGAACAGGGAAACGACATCGCTATTCACAATGGCAGCAAAGGTGACCTTAAAATAGGGCAAACCACTACATCACAACCAGAACCGCAAATTATGTCAGATGAACTCTGTGACCTCATCGAGGATGCTTTGAAACATATTGATTTTGGCGATTAATCAAGCCGATAAATATCCCTAAAATACAAACGGGTTACGCTTTTGTAACCCGTTTGTTCTTGCCACTTATATCAGGATTTCTGATACCTCAGTAAATAGATAACATCCCACCATCTTTAAATGAAGCTAAAGGCAACGCTGTTTTGTTACCATCTTGAGCTGTGATGGCAACAACCATTCTATAAATACCTGTCCGCACGGTTTCCGGATCATTGGCTTTGATTGCAATTGTGGTTGTGTATTTGAGTTGATTGAGATTGTTGGCATTACCGTTATCTAATTTGGTGATCTGTTTGGCAGCAAGCATATATTCCGGACCGCCACCAATAGATTCGAGGAAAGTGCTGACGAACCAGTGGCCGTTTTGAGGGAACAGATTACCGTCTTCCAATGTCCAATCAACCTGAATTTGCCAATCATATTCATGGGAAATGATATTTGTCAGTAATGTGCCTTGTTCATTCAAAAGGGTAACAGCATCAATTTGCAACCGATCTGCGAATGAGGCTTTCAGTTCTTGCTTGCTTGGTTGTGCAGGTTGAGGCTTGGGGGAAACGGCCGTATTCATCCCCATAACACTCTCATTGCTTACACCTCCAGTGGCAGCTGGCTGCAACACAGGCACATCAAGCTGATCTTGCATCCATGTACAAACCTGCACAGCTTCAATGCCTGACCAACGCTTGCCCAAATCTTTTTCCATAAAATGGGCCATCGTTTGATAATCGTCCGCCTCATTTCTTTGAAACTCCACAACAAAAGAAGCAAACGGTTTCCAACCATCTTTGCGGTTCGAGATCATTAATGGAGGTGATGTCTTCACATTCTCTAAAGCCTGAGTCGGTGCTGGTTCCGTAGATTCTGCCGCAAATTCCTGTGCCTGGGCAATCCAGGATTCAATAGATCTCAGAGAAACACCCTTCCCCTGCTGCTTAAACGCCTGCTGAACTCTCTCTGGCAATAAATTAGCCAATTCCTGAAACGTTACCACCTGAAAAGTCTCAGCAAACCATTCCTGTCGCACTTCAGAAATACCCTTAATTCTTGTTAAATCATCGCGTTGTTCATCCATCATGCAACTCTCTCCCAACAAACACACTGCCCCGACAAACCAGGGCAGTGTGAATTATCTAAGTGACTTTAACCTAAAGAGTAAAACTAAATTGGGTTAAGGAGTCGGTGGATAGAATTGAACAATCGGCCCTTCATAGAAACCAGCAATATCATCTGCTTTGCCCAATGTGTTGAAGTATTGCAAGAGGACAACCAACTTCATGGCCAAACCTTGATG
>JBNKHS010000137.1:0-10365 GCA_050290485.1 Promineifilaceae bacterium (SeqCode)
TTCTCTTTTTTCTTGAATCACTTCTTTACCAAATGGGGCTAAGGTTGCGACGCCTAATTTCATCGATTGCACCCCAAATGGAATACCAACAATGGTCAAACACATCAGCAAGCCGCCTAAGATGTAACCAGCAGCAGCCAAAAACCCACCAAAAATTAACCAAATTATATTACCTATTACGCTCATATTTGCCTCAAAAACTATATCTAATAAATGTAGTTCAAGAAATTTTCTAGATTGAATTTATCATTCTTTCATGAATTACAAAATGCCAATGTTAAAACTACTGTTCTTTACGAAACTTACAACCAGGGGTTGCGTATGGTTGCAAATTGTTAGTACGAGTTAAGTTTGCACTGGAAAATGAATGAAATTGACAAAAGAAAGAACAACAGACACAATTCTCCGTCATGCTTCGATACCGAATTGTCCGTTTTGCGATGAACATCTGTCGCTTGATTTTATTAGCTAAAATAGAGGTAAACGGCCGTAATCATCTTCCCGCTCATGGTCCTTATCTTGTGGTTCTCAACCACACCAGCACTGTAGACACACCTGTGCTCTTGTTAACCTTCCCCCTCATGAAATGGCGTTTTTTCGCCGTTGAGAAATGGAAAACCCATCCAATTTTTGGCCCAATTATGGCCTGGTTGGGTGCAATCTATGTTGCCCGCGACGAAGTTGATCGACAACAGTTACGCGAAGCATTAGTGGCAATCGAACAAGGGGTTGTATTTGGTTTGGCACCAGAAGGAACACGCAGCAAAACAGGGCAAATGATGCAAGCAAAAGATGGCGCTGCCTATTTAGCCAGTAGAACGAACATTCCTATCATCCCAGTTGGGCTGGTCAACTGTGATGTCATTTTTGAAAATTTCAAGCAGTTTAGAACTACGCCTGTACAGGTAAATATTGGCGAACCATTTTATTTGCCAGATATTGGGCGTCGCGTCCGTGCTAAAGATTTACCTGCATTTACTCATTACATCATGGTTCATATCGCCAACCAGTTACCTGTAAAATATCATGGGGTTTATGCAGATAGTCCAGCCTTAGCCGCATTACAACTTGGGGAAGATGCATGGCCATACTGTGAATCGGTATTACAAGATGTCTCGATGTGACAGTCATTTCCAAGAATGACTGTCACATCTGGTGAAACTGAAGCTTGAAAGAGGTGTAATTAATTGAGCGCCTCTTGAAATGCCTCTTTAAACGTATCTTCTGCAACCATGCCAAACCATTGAGTAATCACTTCTCCATTCTCATCAACCAAAAAGAAATGAGGCTGAACACGGAATCCATATTGATCTTTATAAGCTTGTGATTCAGGATCATCAATATCAACATACACAAACTCTATTTCATCGCTATACTCATTTTCTAACCCATGCACGATGGGTTCCATACGACGACAAGTCGGTCACCAATCAGCATAAAACTCAATGAGCTGGGGTTTACTGGCAACCGTTAATAGTTCTTCTTCCTCAACAGAGCTATCATCTTGAACAGGCGCGGCTTCTTCGATTTGTTCCGGTTGTTCTGGTTGCTCAGATTGGGCAGGTTCAATTGATTCCGAATTACCACTACATGCAACTAAAAACAACAGAAGCAAAATGCCACTAATTTTGATAAGATGTCTTAGCATTTGTACGCCTCCAATTTTGGGGTTTTATAATTAAAATATATTCTAAATAGGAGTTTTTACAATTGGATGAATGGATTCTTACAAAAATATTACGTGACGGGAAACGGCCGTAAGTTGTAACCAAGTTGTAATATCTTTGAGATAAAACACAGATATTATGCGGAGAAAATTTAATGAACCAACCTTTAAGCGAATTTGGTGATATTTTAGTTGTTGATGATGAAGCTTCTGTTGTTGAAGTCGTTAGTTTGTATATTAAGCGCGAAGGCTTTGATGTACGGGTGGCGCGAGACGGTCGTTCTGCTCTGACAGCCATCCAAGAAAAGCTGCCTGCCCTCGTCGTGCTCGATCTGATGCTGCCCGAAATTGATGGCCTAGAGATTATGCGCCGCCTGCGCAACAATCCAGAAACAGATATTCCAGTCATTATGCTCACGGCACGTCAACAAGAAACAGACCGCATTTATGGACTAGAACTTGGCGCGGATGATTATGTGACCAAACCATTCTCACCTGCAGAGTTGGTTTCCCGCGTCAAAGCTGTACTACGACGCACCCACGGCAAGGATTTAAACAAAGGAGCAGAACGGCCGTTACAATTTGGAGAACTATCGATCAATCCCAAAACAAGAGTTGTCACCGTCCGCGAAGAACCGATTGATTTAACTGCAACCGAGTTCAATTTGCTCTACTTTATGGCTGGACATCCGCGCCAAGTATTCAAGCGCGATCAGCTATTGGAAAATGTTTGGGGATTCTCCGAATACGTCGATCCCAGCACAGTAACTGTACATATTCGTCGCCTACGCGAAAAAATAGAGCAAGATCCCAGCGATCCGGTTTGGCTGCTCACCGTTTGGGGCGTCGGCTACAAATTTGAACCACATCAATAAACCAGTTTTCAGATGACGCTGTTCAGCATGCAGTCACTACATAACGAATAACCAAATACTGATTACTCAACACTGAACACTAATTACTGTATAGGTAACCATATGATTGAATCTGTTCCCCAAAAAAAATATTTTGATCGCGTAGGGCAAACCCCTTGGCGTTTGTTTGCTATTGGTATTTTGGCGGCCTTATTGGTCGCCGTTGGCTTGATGCGTATCCTCATGCAAGCCCCTTTACAAGATATAACCACCTTAATCATGTGGCTTTCGATCACGTCCGTTTTGTCGTTAGGAATTGGGTATCTGCTGTATCGGCGTGGATTAACCCGCTCTCCTTCGATTAGCCTCACCTTGGTATTGACGTATGGATGGGCTGCTGTCTTAACATTAATCAATGTCTGGGTGATGTCTGAACGCATGTTTTTTAACAAAGAACATGATTTGGTTTTAAGTGGGGTTTTGCTTTTATTTGCAGCAATTATTGCCACCACATTTGGTATTTTTGTCGCGGCCAGTATGGCGGATGGGTTAAATGCCTTGTCAGAAACGGCCGTAAAAATCGCAGATGGTAACTTAGAAGCGCGCGTCACAATTCGCGGACGAGATGAAGTTGCCCAAGTAGGAAAAGCGTTCAATCGAATGGCAGAACAACTCCAAACCGCAGAGCAACAACGAGCCGAAGTTGAAAAAATGCGTCGCGATCTTATCGCCTGGACATCACACGATCTACGCACTCCATTAACAAGTATCCGGGCCATGATCGAAGCCTTGTACGATGGTGTAGTCGATGATCCTGAAACAACCAGACGTTATTACCAAACAATGCGCTCCGACATTATTGCGCTCAACGAAATTATTGACGACCTCTTTGAATTAGCACAACTCGATGCAGGTGGCTTAAAAATGGAGATGGCCTGGCATGGTTTGAGTGATGTTGTTTCCGACATATTGGAAAGCTTTCAAGCATTAGCCGAACAAAGAGAGATTCGTTTAATAGGGCACGTGGCACCAGATGTCGATCCCGTTTGGATGAATGCGCAAAAAATGAGCCGTGTGCTTTCTAATTTAATTAGCAATGCCATGCGTTACACACCAGCAGGCGGTGAAGTGCGCGTTACGGCCGTTCGTGAAGACAACGAAATTATCGTACATGTTGAAGATAGTGGCACAGGGTTTAATCCCGAAGATTTGCCCCGCGTGTTTGAACAATTCTACCGGGGTGAACAAGCACGCAGCCGTAAAACAGGTGGTGCTGGATTGGGGTTAGCCATTTCACAAGGCATTGTATCGGCTCACAATGGCACAATTACAGCCGACAACTTGCCACAAGGTGGGGCGGTTATCACCTTTAGCATACCAGCAAATAAACAACTGTAATTCACTGTTGCGTAATATTTTGTCTTTGCAAATTTGGGTATAAGGTTTGTTGGTCTTTTGCGATTTGCTGGAGTAATCAATAAAAATAGTGCGTAGCGTAGTGCCTATTCTAGAACACTTTACGCACTACGAAAACGTGTGTAACCCCACGAAATCCGGCAACCCCAGTTTCTTTTATTCCACTAACACCATATCTAACACGTCAGACAAACCTATCGCCCGTTCTCGAAGTTTCTTGGCCTGATCTAATTTATCATTACTCTGTGCATAATCAGCCCAAGCCAACATCGTCATAATTTGACCATGATAGGAGGCTACGCCGCCCCCACACGCTTCTTCAAAACTTTTCAGACTGCGGGCGAAGGCTTTGGTTGCCGTTATCGTCTTCTCCCCAATAATCAAAGGTTTGGCATTGTGTGGAGCTTGGGCCAAAACTTGGCCCAGCGCCCGCCAAGCCAAACCCACATCTTCAATTTGATTGCTTTCATCTGCAAGCTGATACGCACGATAAGCTTTCCCCATCGCTTCGCCCCAATTATCCCCACCCAAATAAGCAAGCGCCAAATGAGCATATGCACTGGCCGCCTGATGCCAATTAGACATCCGTCCCAAATCTTCGACAATTTTGGTAACGCTGAGCAACATGCGTTCGGCCATTTTGTAATGTCCAAGATCTAAGGAAATAGCGCCTAATATTGTTCGATACTTAAGACTGCCTTGCATGTCACCAATGCTGTTGGCAACAGCCACACAATTACGCAGGTAAGGAACGGCCGTAAATAGATCTCCGCGCAGCCAAGCTACCTCGCCTAACCCTTGTAAAACATCGGCAATCATGTTTTGGTGCTCTAGGCGTCGATAATAAATCAATGCTTCCCGGAAATACTTTTCGGCGACGTCATATCGACCCAACCGTTTAAAAATCTTACCCAACTCAAAGGAGGCCAAGGCAATGGCCGGTTCATCTTCTAACACATTTACCAAGGCAAGGTGATTTTTTAATTGTTCAATCGTCTGTTCTGCTTCTGCATAACGGCCGTTTACAATATGAAGCTCAATAAGAAGGCACAAACTCAGCGTCATGCCTTCCGGTTCATCAGGTCGTTCACTCATTGACAGGGCACGACTCGCCGTCTTCATACCCTTGTCAAGTTCACCCAAACGCAAGTACGCATACCCCTTCAACAACAACGAACGCACCAATGTTGCTTCCGCATTCACCAACCAGGCCACCTCTTCCGCCGCTTTTGCTTCAGTAGCCATCTCTGCAAATTTGGCCTGCTCACGATACACGCGAGCCAACCCATTGCCCGCACGCGCCTGCGCATCTAAATTCCCATCCTCTTGCGCAGAAAAACGCATTAGCATAAACGCTTGCGCCGATTCCACAAAACGTGCTTGTTGATAAAGCAACAACCCCAATTGCTCCTGATGACGTAATTGCAAAGCCAAATCATGAATACGTTCCGTAATCAATGCCAGCGCTTTACGATAATACTCAATAGCTAGATCTGGGGTGTAGGTTTCTCGGGCACGGACAGCAGCTAATTCATACAATTCAGCCGCCTGTATGTTCTCGCCGGCCTGTTCATAATGTTCAGCAATAACCCCAGCATATTCCCCCAGCCGTTCACGGCTCTGGTCTGCTAACCAATCCGCGATCTGCTTGTGGTAAAGCGGGCGAACCCGCAACAACACACTTTCATAAGTGACCTGATGCAAAATAGCATGTTTGAAGAAGTAAGCGTCGGAGCCAATAAAAGTTGATTTTTGCCGACGAAAAATCATCTCGCGCTTCTCTAATGCTTGCAAAGCCGCTAAAGTTTTTTCTTCTTGCACAATGTTCTGGACATCATCATTCATATTGATGACAGCATTGTCCCAAAAAACGCGACCAACAATCGCAGCTCTTTGTAAAGTGATCCGTTCCACCTTTGGTAAGCGATCTAAACGTGCTTGCAACACACCAGTTATATGCGGGGGCACTCGCACTTCGGTTAACTGATTTGATCGCAACTCCCAACGATCTTCACCGGCAATAATCACACCATCTTCAATCAGAATTTTGATCAGCTCTTCAACGTAAAAAGGATTCCCTTCAGAGCGTTGCACAATCAGATCTGCTAAATCGGTGGGGATGTCAGGCAACTTACGCAAAATCTCGCGTACAAGTGCTTGACTCTCTGCCTTGGGTAACGCTTTAAGGGGCATATCTATATCAACGTGCAGCAGGTGGATGCGGCTATCTTCTTGCACGGGGCGTGTCAATGTCACCAACACAATCGGGGACTGACGCACCACATCCTGCAAATAAGCCAATAAGTCTAAAGAGGAGTCATCCGCCCAATGCAAATCTTCTAAGAATATAAGAATCGCCGGGTAGTTTTGGGCCATTGTGGTAAACATCATGGCCAGATGTTCATATGCTTGCACACGCAGTTGCGGCATATCAGCTAAGTCCACGACCAACTGCACCCCTGTTGATACCTCTAAGCCAATCATTTGGGCAACAATTTGTGCCTTTTTACGAATCTCATCATCCAAACGCCCCATAATGCGGGACATACCCATGACTAATTTTTCTTCGGCAACCAAAGGGGGATCATTATCTTGAATGCCAAAATATGTGGCCAACATATCGCGAATCAGGGCATAAGGAAGTTGACGCACTTGTTGGTACATACGACCCTTGAAAATCGGGATTTCGCCAGATAGTTCTTCGAGCCATTTACGATATTCGTGAATGAGGCGACTTTTGCCCACACCCGCGTCGCCAGTAATCATGACAAATTGCCCACGTCGTTCGCCAATGGCCCGTTCGTAAGCTGTTTTTAGTTGTTGTAATTCACGATTACGCCCCACCATGCGTGTTTCAACACCCTCAACACCACGTCCTCCCTCATAAAACAAACGGGGCTTGGCACCAATAACCTGATATACCTGAATGGGCTCACTACGTCCACGAATGGGAACAGGGCCGAGTGGTTCCATATTAAATACAGAACGTACCATATCGTAGGTATCATGGGCAATAAGTATGCCATTCAAGGGAGCGGCGCGTTCCAAACGACTGGCAATATTGACAGCATCCCCAATTACAGTGTATTCATCACCGGTGCCAACTTCACCCAAAATAACAGGGCCAGTGTTAATGCCAATCCGCAGGGCAAGTTCATCTAATGGTGAGGTGCCATCTTCGTAGGCGTTCACTGTGTCTGTCCAAACGTCGCTGTGAAGCTCTGCAATGAATTCGGCTAAGGCAGTGCGCATGGCAAGAGCGGCACGCACAGCACGCTCAGGATCATCCTCATGGGCGACAGGCACGCCAAAAAGCCCCATGACGGCATCTCCCATATGTTTGTCAATGGTGCCGCCCTGTTGGGTAATCGCATGATCTAAGCGCCGCCACAATGCATTCATAATGTCGAGCATGTTGGTTTCGGGAATAGATTCGGCGACTTTGGTGAAGCCAGCAATATTGGCAAAGAGAATTGTTACTTGTTTGCGCTGGGCAATGCGTGACGCTGTCGGTGGTTCATCAGGGGAACGGCCGTTTTCTCTTTTCAACTTCTCTTGCAACAAAGTTTGTATAATATCGGTGGCGACATCCCCAAACAACGCACGTTGGGCTTCAATACTATCTATCGCTTGTTGTAGTTGCTCAATATCGCTCATTCAATTGCTCAAAATCAAATTTTCTTACAATGTAACCATAGAGAATGTTGTCCTTTTGCTGAGTGAAAAGCCGTGTTGTCAGCAAGATTTCTCCTCTCTAATCAAAATGACATATGTATAATGGCGTTACTCTAAGCCAGTAACTCCTTGGTATACATTGCTTCCTCTTCATACCCTAGCTGCTGATAAATGGTATATGCTTCTGCACGCATTGTAGCAAACCGCTTGCCATTACCGCAGTGTAGCTCATAAATTGCCCATTGGCGTAATGTATGCCCCTTTTCCAATAACTCTGAATCACCAAGTTCATTCCATAGCTCAATGCTGGTCGTAAAGCAGTCTGCGGCATCAAAGATACGGCCGTTAATATTAACCTTGATCTCTTTTTGCGGCACTTTCGCCAAAACTTCACCTAAGATACGCCAAGCCACACCTGATACCCGTTTTACGGCTCGGCCGGTCCTTTTGGTAAGAATCTCTTCAAGCATGGTGACACTTGCTACCGCTTGGGCTTCTGCCTCTTCAAGTAAATGATCTTCTAAAAATAAACGTGCAAGTCCGGTTTTTGCTACGCTTACAATTAACAGTTTATTGTGTTCTCGTGCTAATTTCAATGCGCGTTCTAGCCAATCATAGGCTTCTTGCAAATAAGCTTCTTTTTGAGCAAAGGCCAGGGCAGATTGGGGAGACAATATCACTTGGGCAAGGCGCATTTGCCCCAAATCGTTGGCAACCATTGCACGGTAAATCTCGTTATTGGCGCGATCAGCCAAAACCAATGCGCGGCGAAAGTACGATTCGGCCAACGAAAAATCTTTACTGCGTAAGGCAATATCCCCTAAACGACGGCAAGACAAAACGGCACTATAAAAGTCCCGACTGGTCCATGCTTGTTGGAAGCAAGTTGTGTAATGAGAAACGGCCGTTTCCAGATCATGTTGACTCAGCGCAATCTCACCCAATTGAGCAATCATCCAGCGCTCTCGCAAGCGATTGCCTGACAATTCAAAAAAGGAACGCGCCGTCGTTGTCGCTTGCAGCGCCTGAGACTTATGCCCCAAATTCAACCCGATATTGCCCAATAACCCTTGGCTTAACGCCTTGGCTAAAGGGTCATCCACCGTCTTGCCAATTTCATACGCATGGCGTGCCAAGGAGACAGCCATATTTGTCTCGCCCATTTGCACTAAGACATGCCCTTTGGAGGTAAGTGCGGAAATGGTTAAACGTGGTGTATTTATCTTATCGGCCAGTACAAACAGTTCGTCACAAATGGTTAGAGCCTGTTCCCAATCTTCTTGGAAGTAGTAAATTAAATATTTCCCTTCCAAGGCACGACTTTCAGCAATTTCATTATTCACACTTTGGGCAATGGTTTGCACGGCCGTAAAGGATTCCATTGCCTCATCATAATTGCCCATCCAACAGAGCAAGTACCCTAAATCGCTGTGGATGCGAATGCGTTGATTTTGGGTTTGCAACTCATCGGGCAGCAGCCGTGATGCATGACGATAATAATTTACGGCCGTTTCCTGCGCATTTTGCGCCAATGCCTGTTCCGCCGCACGGCCGTACCAAGCCGACGCCTCTGCCCACTGTTCGGCATGGACAAAATGTTCAGCGACAATACGCGCATATCGCGTTGCTTGTTCTACCTGGTTCGTCACCAACCACATAGCCGCCTGCACGTGATATTGTTGACGCACCTCTAAATCTATAGCTGCATAAATCGCGTCATGGGTCAATTCATGCCGGAAATTAAAGGTCTGACTATCGGCAAAGGCAGAGCCACGGCGGCGATGAATCCACCCTTTTTCCTCTAAAGAATCCAAGTGCTGGCTCAACGTCTCTGCATCAAGAGAGGCTTCACCATCATGAGCAAGGCTTAAAACGGTATCATGCCAAAATGTCAGCCCAATAACGGCCGCTTTTTTTAATACATCTTGTTCTACCTCAGGCAAGTGACGTAACCGAATTTGCAGCAAAGTTTGCAACGTCAATGGGCCTTCCAACTCCATTAACGGCTCCATATTGACAAAACTGCCTTTGCCCCCTTTATTGATCACTTTTTCCAAACGCAAAATGCGGACAATTTCTTCAAGTTGGAGAGGAACCCCATTGGCACCATTCACAATTTGGTCGGTCAGCCGCAAGGGAAAAGCAACCACATCGTGGACCATTTCGGTGAGTAAATGACGGCTATCAATGAAGGAGAGAGGTTGTAATTGAATATAATGATAAATGCCTTCTTCTGCAGATTGCGTGGCTTCCCAAGACGGCCGTTTTTCAAACAACAGCGGGCGTGCCGTACACACCATCGTTAACGGTAAATCCTGACATTCCTGCACCATATATTCCAGCCAATCAAATGATCCTTCATCAGCCCAATGGATATCTTCTAAAAAGAAAACAATAGCCGCACAACTATCTGCCAAAGCTCTAAAGTAGGAAACAATTGCCGCAAATGCTTCCATACGAATTTCTTGGAATGTAGCTTCGGCAATATCAGCTTGGAATTGCTCAGCAATCTCAAAATCAAGCAAATGGGCAATCATATTTGCTTGTTTGAGGGCATCATCTTGTTGCAAAAATGCCGTTAGGCCTGTCATTAATTTGCGCCGTGCCACGTCAGGGCTGTTGCGCCGCCGAATGTCGTAATAATTAATAAATATGTCCCGAACCAGGCTGTAATTTTCCCATTCGGCCGTGTCTGCCGCCCCACCCTTAAACATCACAATCTCATCCGGCATCACCTGTAGCAATCGATCAAAT
>JBNKHS010000138.1:0-10234 GCA_050290485.1 Promineifilaceae bacterium (SeqCode)
CTTGACGGTGGGTATGCCCTAAAATCAAGCGTTTGAATGGCGTACCCCCGAATCGTTTTTGCCTAAATTGTTCATAGGCGTGCAGGCTTACCAACTCATC
The DNA here is from genome assembly GCA_050290485.1 of Promineifilaceae bacterium (SeqCode). Lineage (GTDB taxonomy): Bacteria > Chloroflexota > Anaerolineae > Promineifilales > Promineifilaceae > JBNKHS01. The sequence goes on from JBNKHS010000138.1 coordinate 101, forward strand.
GTAATCTTTTACCAAATGAGTTAAGCCATAATGAATGCCATCTAGATCAAAGGTGACGGCTTCAGGCAAACTTTCTAAATAGCGAATGTCGGCTTCACTTAATTTTGCCGCATTGTGATGCTCCCAGCCGCGTTTTTTGAGAGGAACCGTTTTGCCAATATCACCACACCGATAATTGATGCAGACCCATTGATCATGGTTACCCTGGGTTGTTAAAACATCATGGGCTTGTATCCACGCAATGACCTCTTGCGGATGCGGTCCCCAATCGACGAGATCGCCTGTACAACAAATAAAATCGCACTCTTTTTCTTTGGCCCAAATGGCTTCCAGGGCAACGATGTTGCTGTGGATGTCGGAGAGAATCAATGTTTTCATAATTTTCGGGCGAACTGCCGGTTCGCCCCTACGTGGATTTATTGAATTGTGGATAGTTGAATAAAGAAGGTGGTGCCTTGTCCCAGCTGGCTGGTGGCCCAAATTTTGCCGCCATGTGCTTCGACAATGGATTTGGCAATGGCGAGCCCCATGCCTGACTGTTCCGCATGACGTGCTTTGTCGGCACGATAGAAGCGGTCAAATATGTGCGGGAGATCATCAGCAGCGATGCCTTCGCCGGTGTCTTGCACCATAATCTGCACATTGTTATTTTGCGCAGCAGCTTTGAGCCAGATACGGCCGTTTGCAAAGGTGTGACGGAGGGCGTTGATGACTAAGTTCCCCAATAGTTGGATCATGCGGGCTTCATCGCCATTGATGATGGGTAGGTTTGCTGGTGCATCTACTTGAATAAGGATCTGCTGTAGTTCTGCTTGATGCTGATAGGATGTGGCTGTTTTCTGCAGGAGTTGGTTGATGTTTAACGGCCGTAAATTGAGGTTCAGCTCGCCCGCATCGGCTAGAGACAGGGTGCGTAAATCGGTGACCAAATGCTGCAGTTGTTCCACTTCTTGGTGCATCGCGTTCAGGCGCTCTGGCGTCGCTTGCAAAACGCCATCTTCCATCGATTCTAAATAACCAGAGAGTACAGTGAGCGGGGAGCGTAAATCGTGGGCAATATCTGCAGTCATCTGTTTGCGTGCGTCAGTTGCAAACGCAAGGTCGGCACTCATTTGGTTAAATGTTTGCGCCAACGTACCCAATTCATCTTTGGAGCGTATCGGTACTTGTTGCCCCAACTCTCCAGCGGTGATCGCTTGTGTTGCTGTTGTTAAATCTTTGACGGGTCGAGTGAGGGAGCGGGTAAGAAAGATGCCTAAGACAAGTGCGAGTAAAACCGAAACGGCCGTTGCCATGAGCAAGGCGATATTGATGAAGCGAATAAAACTTTGTACTTCTGGCGTGATTTCGGCATTGTCTAAATTCGCGGTCAAAATATACCCGATAACTTCTCCCTCCAGTTCCATCGTTGTACCATCCCGGTCTAGTTCTCGATTGGAGACATGGTCGCCCACCTGATAACGAGGAGGTAAGGGGACAAGAACCACCCCTTGGTTATCTGTCATGCCAAAAAGGGCGCGATTGTTGCGTGCGGCTGGCGGCGGCGGTGGTCTGCCATTGTTGCCGTTGGGTGGTGCTTCAGGACGGCCGTTTCCATTTTGGGTTGTTTGCGCCACGTTGACGTTGTTCAACTGCGCATAGTAATCAGCCACGCCTGCCCAATTGCCTTGGTCGCTGTAGTAAGCCGTTAAATTGTCAATGAGAATATTCCGTTCCTGCTCCCGCAAAAAGCGATTCATCGCCTCTGTTGCCAGCCCACGCACAGAAATTGCCATCAGCAAAGCGGCGGTCAAGGCCACAAGGAGAAATCCGATTGTAAATTTTTTAGTTAACGATAGGTTCATAACGACTCAATCAAAAATTTCGCAGATGCACATGATGGCTTTGGTAATTATAAATCTCCAATCTCGTCACCGCAGGTGACAAATCTCTAATCTCCATTTTTGCTAGTCAGGCTTATGAAAACGATAGCCAACCCCAAATACGGTTTCAATATAAAGTGGATGAGCTGGATCTGGCTCCACCTTTGTGCGCAGGTTGCGAATATGAACATTTATAGTCCGTTCTTCGCCTGTATATCCCCCTTCTTCTAACTTAATGAGCAAACTTTCGCGGCTAAATACGTGTTCGGGGGCGGCCATAAAGATTGCCAATAAATTGAACTCTGTTGGGGTGAGATTGACGGCTTCTCCTTTGACGGTGACCACATAGCTGCTTTTATCTAAGACAATATCTCCTGCTTTAAATTGCTCTTTCGCCGTTTCGGCCGTACCTGTGCGTCTTAAATTGGCACGAATGCGGGCGACCAACTCGCGCATGCGGAAGGGTTTGAGGACATAATCGTCTGCCCCAAGTTCTAATCCCAGAACGGCATCTGTTTCTTCTTCTTTGGCTGTGATAATAATGACTGGTGTGCTGTTGTCGCGGCGATAATGGGTCATAAATTGATACCCATCCATTTCGGGCATCATAATATCCAACAATACAAGATCGGGTGATTCATGTTTGGCCACGATCAATCCCTCGCGCCCATTTACGGCCGTTACCACCTTGAATCCTTGCTCTGTTAAATAATCCTTAAGTAAAAGGCGTACATTTGCTTTGTCGTCGATAACTAAAATTGTTTTTGCCATGATGTTTGTTCTATTTTGTAAATTTGTAACATTTAGCAAAGCCATCATATTGTTTCATAAGTAATTGCACTTTCTTTGTCATTCCCGCCTACGCGGGAATGACAACTGTAAAGTTAATTCCATGAGCTTATACCTATCAGTCGTTAAAATTATGACACCACTTACTCTTTTTTTGCAAAAACCTTATTTGGGAATGATTTTAATGGTTTTTGCGATAGATTCTTGCTGGTTCGTGTCATTTTCCGATTCCACCAAGATCATCTGTTGCATTTCGGGCCAATGGTAGAATCCCATGGCAATTTGATGTTCACCAGCAGGCGCATCGGGCGATATCGTCATCGTGAATGTATCGCGGATGATTTCATTATCATGCCACCAAGAGGTGGGATAAGATTGAAAACATGGTTCGCGATCAACTTGTGCCCAAAGGGTATTTCCGGTTTCCGGGTCTGCTGGTCCAAGTAAATGGATATAGGATGTATAGTTGAGCGCCATATCTTTTAATGGCTTGAAGTAAATATTTATGGTAATCGTGTCTCCAGGGTGAAACGTGTCGTTGGATACATCGTATCCTAAAACCGCGACCTCATCAGCCCAATTGGAATATGCTTTTTGTGTTGGCTCAAATTGGGCTGGTGTGCCTGCTGGAATTTGATAAGCCGTGTAATATAAATTGCCGTTTCCCAAATACCCTTCATCTACCACTTGCCCATTGGGAAAATATTCAGTTAGCAAAGGTAGGCTCGTGCTCTCATCGCTGGGGACAACGATGTAATGAGTTTCCTGTTGTGTACGTTGCGGATAGACAAAACAGTGACGGCCGTTATACGCATGAATATTTTCTCTATTATTGGAATGAAGTTTCAACGTTGCATGGTCAATCCAGGTTGGGGACAAATAGATTGTTTCATCTTCAGGAATTGAAGCGATATATTGCCCAATTTCTGCTACGCCAACATTGTAATGAGTATAAAGTGCTGGATCTTTGCCCCATTTTTGGAAGAGGTCATTGTAGGTTGTGAAGGCACTCATTAAAAGGATAAAGATAAATAGAAAGCCATAAGGAAGAAGTTGTCGTTTTTTGTGAATTAATCCCGCTTGCTTCTGCTGCCCCAAGTAATCAAAGGGGTGCAATAAGGCGAATGAGATCAAGATCATAACAGCCGGTAGGGCACCAAGCGCACGTTTGCTCATGGCGGCGCTATCGGCTAGGAAGGCGGGGGCAGACATGAGCAATAGCCAACTGAGCAAAAAGAGGTAATTGGGTCGCCGCCAACGGTATGCTGAAAAGAGAATGCCAAGAATAAAGGCAATAGATAGCAGCGGATTCAAAGACGGCCGTTTGGGAATATTGATTAAGGGATCACTATCCCCCTCAATGGTATACATTTTGATCACATTCAAGATGTTCGTCCGAAGAATGTCGATTTGGTCCGATTTCTCCGTGGCATCTTCTAGCACGTAAACCGCTGAAACACGTTGATTAAACACATCTGGATTTTGTACCGCATAGGTGAGTAGAGGGAGTGCCAATAAGAAAGCAACCCCATAGATGATGGCAATTTGTTTAACGGCCGTTTTGTTAAAGGCGCGTCGTGCGATCAGGTCAAAGGCTATGCCAATTGCAACCAGAATGGGAAATAATTGCGCCAATTGATAGGTATAAAAACTAAGTCCCATAACGATACCGGTTAACGCAAAATACCGTTTTTGCTGCGTGCGTAAGGCGCGTAATAAAAAGAAGCAAAGCAAAGAAACAAATAGCGGGATTAAAATAGCACGGACACTATAACGACTCCACATCAGATGCCAAAAAGAGATGGCTGTTAACAAGGCGGCCAACACGCCCCCAAACTGCGTTAGAATTCCCGATTGTTCCCGCTTAAAAAACTCATCAGCAACAAGAAACACAGCAGGGATAGTGAGGACAGCAACAAGTGCAGAAGCAACATGAATACCGAAGGTGCCTGGCCCAGTGAATAGATAAACTAAGGCAACTAAATAACTAAAGATAACTTCTCGGCCAAAGTTGGTTGCAAAATAAATGGGGAATTCACCATCCAAAATACGTAAAGCATCAAGACCATAATAAGCGGGATCAAAGCCATCGCCGGGGGGTAGTGTTTTTAGCTGGTGAAAGCGGAAGAATATAGCAATAAGCGTAATGATTATCAGCAGTGCAAATTTTAACTTGTTGGATTGTCTAAGTATCGAAACATCTGTTGTCGCAGACATTTAATTTATCCTGACATGCCATCAGATATGGCATAGGTTTGTAAATCAATTGCAACTCGATTTGGAAATAGTGGCAATTGCAAGAATTGATTTTATGGGTTTGATAAGATCGAAAGTGTGAATGAGATTCAGTGCACGATTAATGCTCATTCACCAATAAAATTTTGTATTGGTGAATGGGCTCAAAGTAGCTGTTCGGTTCGATAATCACTAATCTAATTCCGAATGGCTACTTAAGTGGTGTTATTGATAACGTATCCTCATCACAAAAATCGTTTGGATTACCTATACGCCTACACCGGATATGATACGATAAATGGGGTGCAATTCATCAAAATCTTTACGTTTCTCATCAAAGTTTATGATATTACTTCCCAAACACAGTGTGCATTGTTGATACGGAAACTGTGGTTGGGAAGTTGTAAATAAACAATTGTAATCTTACCAATGGAGTGTAGGTTTAGCCGTTGGCTGGTGGTGGGCCTCCTTGTCCTGGTGAGGGGATGCCAAGCGCGTTGATCAGTGCTTCTTCGGAAATCCCTAACGTCGCTGCTGCTTGTTGAATGTTGGGTCGTCCTTGTCCTAGTGCGTTGCGTAGTTCTTGTTCAGTTACACCAAGTTGTTGGGCTGCATTGGCGAAATCAGGCCCTTGCCCTTGAGACTGATTGGCTTGATCTTGTTGAGGTGGTTGGAGATTATTATTTTCTTGATTGCCTTGCGGTTGTTGGTTCGGCGCATTTTGACCACCCGTATTGCCGTTTACGACGCCATGGTAGCAACCAAGGAAGTAAGGAAAGGTATCTGTCGCAAAGTAAGCGTAGGACCCATCGGTAAGTGTCATCCCATTACATTCATCTAATGGACTTAGATTTTCCACATAAGTGTGTGCTTCCCAAGTATTGTCACCTCGTTGGTATCCATCGCCTGTTTGTTGATAGCTGCTTTCCAATTTGACAACATGACTACAATTGGTGTCGGTACAAGCATACGGTGCGAGAATGGGATAACCATCCAACCCATAGCCAATGACAAGATAGGGATTGCCTTCGATATTTTCGAAGAGGCAGTCGGGGCGAGCATGATAATGATATGTGCCTTGTTGTGCAGTATGCCCGTTACAGTAGTCGAGTAAGCCGTCTAAGTAGGCATCACCATAATTGTCCCGTGGCGCTTCGTTGGGGGCAAAGATAGGCATGCCATTGACAGTGAAACCAATCGCGCCAACGAACGGTACGGCCGTTTCTTCGGTGGCGGCTACAGGATTTAGCGGCACTTGCCATTGGTAATTTTGTGTCTGCAATCCATTTGGTGTCATAGATACAAATTCATAACTGGGTATCCCATTGGACGCGACGATGAGGGTTGAATCGGTACAGGTAACACTCAGTTGGGGCGCGGCATAAGCTGAATTAGCGGGATCGGCGGTGACATCCAAGAAATGTTCAGTTGGGCAGTTGGCTTGATTTGTTGTTTGTGTGTTGAATACGGCCGTATCTGCCGCTGTTTGTGCAACGGGAACAACATCTGTTGTTTGGGCGGTATCCACGCGGGCTGTCTCATTTGACGCGGTCATTTGCGGTGCAGCAGCTTCTAAAACAGGTTGTTGCTCTGGTTGATTGTTTTCTGTTTGTGTAAATTGTTCAGGTGCGGATGGTTCTAAAAGTTGTTGCCCTGAACAGGCAGTGATGAACAAACAAATGAGTAAAATGAGAAAGGGAGATTTCGTTTTCATGATGTTTTTCCTATATGGTTTTGATTTCAATTGAGTTGATTAGATTACGTAATAAGGTTTTTTCTATTGTTGCGGCTTCATCTGCCTCAAAATCGATACCATTGAATAAGTCGGTAATGTCTCTTTGGATGGAGATGGATACGGCCGTCTCGTTTGTCCCTATAGGTGTCGGCAGGGAATATATATCGCCCCATGCGAGATTCGTTTGCAAGGAAAAAGAGCCCGCCGTATCTGAGTTCGATGAAAGATAACGACCTGATAGTTGTAATGTTGGTGTTTCTGTTGCTGTATTTGGACCGACAACGACGTGAATTTGACAATACTTAGCGGCGCTGATTGTGCGTGTTTCCAGTAAAACGGCCGTTTGTGTTGGCAGTGATTCGGTTAATGGTTGCGTTGTACGCGCGGTACTGATCGCATCGCCGTGTCCGGCATGAGCGGTTTGCGGTATGAGCCAACTACTGAATTGGTTGTCTGCACAAGTGAGGAGCTCTGCACTGTAGGTCGTAATAAAGCCCGCATCGATTGTGATTTCGTAACCCAGATCATTGCTTATTGTCGTCGTTTCATCATCTGCCCAGGCTAATTTGTAAGTGACGATTGTGGCTTCATTTTCATCTTGCTGTGTGAGCACAAGGGGCGCTATCAGTGCCAGGATTAAAAATAGAGTGATGATGATGAACCGATTTCTGTTGTTGCCCATTGTTCCTGTTGTCCTTGTTTTGCTTACAAGGCTTAGAATAAACGGCCGTTATTTAGGGCAGATAAAGAAGATGTTTAGATCTGATTCAGAAGTGCTACAGAAAATTTTTTGAGGAAAAGGTATACTAAGCATAAGTTTTGACCTGATTAAGTTTTGACAACTCAAACAAATGATATGAATTGGACACCTGCACCTTAGACGCTATTTATGGAAGAAATGCTAAATCGAAACAGGTGACCTTCCACCATAGAAGCGAATGCTGGCCACATAAGTCAAGGTTTCTATAATTTCTTCACGAACATCATCATGCTCCGAGAATCGCATGGAATGCCCCAAATAACAATTGAAAGCCAATCTGATGTAGATAAAGATGAAAAAGCTGACAAAATTTCCTAGATCAAAAACAACAATTGGATTACTTTTAGACGGGTTTACTGCGCAATATCATCTGGATATATGGTTAGGTGTTTCGCAAGCTGCGCAGATAAACGACGTCAATTTGTATACGTTTATGGCGGGGCGATTACAAGCGCCAGATCAGCGTGAAGTGGAGTTCACCAATATTTTCCAACTGGCACATCAAGGTAATATCGATGGGTTCGTGGTATTGGGGACAATTGGTGAGTTATTATCTTTTGATGAACGCAGTCAATTTGTCGCGCAGTATCATCCATTGCCCGCTGTTGCTGTTGCTGGTTTTCCTAACTGCAATGCCCAGATATTTGTAGATAATATCAAGGGCATGACGGAGGGGGTTGAGCATCTAATCTCGTTCCATGGTTGCCAAAACCTTGCATTTGTTAGTGGTCCCGAAAACAATCTGGATGCGGACCAACGGTTGGCAGCTTTTCAGCAAACATTACAAAAACACAATCTCGAATTTGATAAGTCTCAAATTTATTATGGGAATTTTATGTATGATGGCGGCTATCAAGTGGCTTTAGAGATGTTGAATAGGGGTTTGGAATATGATGGGATTGTTGCCGCTGATGATAGTATGGCGGCTGGGGTTTTAGAGGCACTAGATAAACATGGTATTAAAGTGCCTGAACAAGTCGCTGTGATTGGTTTTGATGATGAAGAAGTGAGTTTGATTGCAACACCTCCCATTACAACCATTCGCCAACCCACGAGAGAGATTGGTTTTCGTGCCGTGGAACGGTTGTTAGACGAGATTGCTGGCAAGCCTAACTTACCGGAAGAGATTCTTATGCCTACAAAGATGATCGTAAGACAATCTTGTGGGTGCCGCTTTTTGAAGCCAACATTTAAAAGAGAGGGCGAAAAAACCAAAATAGTGGATGAAGCTTTATCTATTGAGAAAGTGATTCAAAGCTTAGATAAAGATAGAGAGAAGATCCTGCAAGAAATGGATGTAGAAATTAGTAAGAGTTCAATGGGCTATCACGACCCAAATTGGTTGTCTCAATTGTTTTTAGCTTGCCAAAATAGTGTTCGTAAGGGAGAAATTAAACTATTTTTAACAGCACTGGAAGGTGTAATGGTGGAGATGTTTCGCAACAAGTTTAACCTTCTTACAGTGTTAGATAGTGTTGCTGTTTTGTTTCGTCATCTGCATCAACAAGGGCTTTTGCAAATCGGACAAATGAGCCTTGATCTAAGTTGGCAAGAAACATACAAGTTCATTGATAGTATCAGTCATCGCTTGCTCCTGAATGAAAAGAGCATTAGTGGTCAAAATGAATATCGGATGCGATATTTGGGGTTAGAACTCGTTAGTCAGCATGCATTATCTGGATTATTTGAAATTTTGATTGCCAAGCTGCCACAAATGAATATCGAACAATTTTATTTAATCCTCTATGATGAACAAAGTCGACAAGGGTTTCGTCAAATACCAGAGTGGGCACGTTTGGTTTTAGCTTATAATGAGACAGGGTACATGGCCCCCGATTTTGACCGACAATATTTTCAGACAAAGCAAATTTTGCCATCGTATCTATTCCCTCTGCAAAACCAGGCAAGAATGATCATCATGTCTTTGTATTCTTATTATGAAGAGTTTGGGTATTTAATTATTAATCTTGATACAGTTACACCATCGTTCAATTATGACTCCTTACGCATTCATTTGAGCATTGCATTACAAAGCATATTATCTAAAATTCGTCTTTTGGATCACCATAAACAACTTGAATCTGAGGTGACATCTAAGGCGTTTGAGTTGGCTTTGGCCAATGAACAATTGAAGACGTATATGGCGAAATTGGAACGAGGCAATCGCAGATTACGACAATTTACGCATATTGCCTCGCATGAATTTCAGGAACCTTTGCGCAAGATTCAAGTTTTTTGTGATCGGATGATGCGCCTGTATGGAACTCAGTTGGACCGCAAAGGCCAAGATTATTTGGCACGTTTACAAGAATCATCGGCACGCTTGCAGCATTTGGTTGACGATTTGTTGAACTTCACACAGGTGACGAGTCAATCACGTTTTCAAGATATTGTGGATTTAAATGTTATTTTATTTGAGGTAAAAGATGCATTACATTCAGAGATTACGGCCGTTAATGCCCAAATTGAATCTGACGAACTTCCAGCCATTGAAGCCAATGCCAGCCAAATGCGTCAGGTATTTTATAATTTATTGGCCAATTCACTTAAATTTTGTAAAGATGACACATCCCCTAAGATTACGATTCAAAGCCAACTATTGCCGGGTAATACGATCTCTGAACATTATTGGCGATTAACCTTTGCCGATAATGGCATTGGGTTTGATAAGAAGTATGCTGAAAAGATTTTTGACATGTTTCAACGTTTACATTCCCGCCAAGAATATGAGGGAACGGGGATCGGCTTGGCAG
>JBNKHS010000139.1:0-10170 GCA_050290485.1 Promineifilaceae bacterium (SeqCode)
GATTGCATGCACCCTAAATGATATGGCGCTTGTGTATGAAGGATTAGGTGAATATGGAATTGGATTGTCAACTTACAACAAAGCATTACAAGTTTTGGAAAACACAAATTATCGAAGTCTTAAATTCTTAATCAGAAACAACATAGGGGTTACTTACTATCGGCAAAATAGGTTAGCTGAGGCAGAAAAAACATTTTTAGATATCAATTTATTTGAACTAAAAAAAAGTGGGGAAATACTTTCTCAAGGTCTCGCATTGCAAAACATTGGAAACGTCAAGTTAAAAAGGATGAAGCATGAAGAGGCTAGACCTTATATCGAAGAAGCAATCATTGTTTTTGAGTCTATTCAAGATGAGGTGCGCCTCGCGAATAGTGTAGGAACATTAGCCGAAATACTCGTACTTGAAGGTAAAGTCAAAGAAGCAACACCTTGTTTTGATAAGGCAATCTCTTTATTGGAGAATTACCCTGAACATATTTGGGGACAAAAGTTGCTAGCAGATTTTATTGAACAAAGAAATAATTGTTGACTGAATATGTGTTTACAAGATATTTAACCAATTTCGTGATGAGCAATTTTAATTAGATGAAAATCTTTCTGGCACGACATGGACAATCAGAGTGGCAAGTGGACCGCAATGCGCATGGGTGGAACAGTGCACTGTCAGCAACAGGGCAGGAGCAAGCCCAGTTGTTGGCCGATTGGCTGGCGAATCATGCGGCATTGGATCATGTTTCGCGGTTGGAATTGGGGTCAATTCGGGTCAGTCCCCTGAATCGTGCGCAAGAAACGGCCGTTCCTCTCACCACCGCCCTCAACATCCCCACCACCACCGATGATAGTCTCAAAGAATCTACCTTTTACGTCTCCAAACATCTCCCCTCCGCAGACTCCCCTTACCAGACCAATGTGCCCTATGATGTACCCGAAATTTACGGCCGTTTCAAACAACAAGCAGAGCAAGCTTTACATAACCTTGTCGCTGATGCCGAATCCACAAGCCAACCCACCCTTGGCGTCTCGCATGGTGGCTTGATCTCTACCCTCCTGCGTGTCGCCACGCAAAGCGATCATACCTCCTACTGGATTTACAACACCAGCCTCAACCTCATCGAGTGGAAACGGGGACGTTGGCATTTGGTTCACCTCAATTTATGGGATCATTTACCGCCGAATTTGCGAACGTACTGAAAAGCCAGTATTCAGTGTTCAGTAATCAGGATTCCAGCCCACTGAAAACTGAACACTTACAACTGAAAACTGATATCATTACCGCCAAACAAAACAAAAGGCACCTCATGGATTTTATCATTCAAATTATCTTCATTTTAGTCATTGTCGTGGCTACCAATTACATCCAGCGCGAAGACGATAACAATACCCGCTTCCTCTTTGATCGTTTTGTCATGCTTAGCAATTTACCCATTTTTTTTATCGGTGTGTTGGCCATCTTTATGACCGATTCATTCTTTGCAGCCAGTGGGATTACGCCCGGCTCCGAAGCGTTCCCCTTTACAAATACCTTGGCTTTAGGAATTTTGCTGCAGATTACGGCCGTTTGGGGTATCGCTTGTAGTTTTATTTCTGTGCGCGACAGCTTGGCCAAACTCATCCCCATCAACCCCGCATCCACCGTGCATACATTAGCTTTGGTCATGGCGGGTTGGCTCATGGGAATGACCCTCATCCAACTCACCCAATTTCAGCTTGCAGATCTCGTCGAGATTTTGGGCACTATCTCCCTGACCGATTTTGTCATTCAGCAAGCCGCTTTTGTTGCCGTCGCCTTGCTCGGTGTTGGTATCTCGATTCGTCGTAACTTTGCGCAAACACAGCAACGGCTAGGCTTAGAGCCGTTAACTTTAAATCAACTGCTAGAAGGTGTGCTCTGGATCCTCTTTTTACTCCTCATTCAAACTGTCGCCGGATGGCTATGGGAAGCAATTAACCCTGACCAAGTTGCTTTAGTTGAAGAAATCAACACTAATTTACAAGGAAATTTAGATACCGTTTGGGAATGGTTTGCCTTGGCTGTTGCCGCCGGCATTGGTGAAGAAATCTTGTTCCGTGGCGCTGTGCAACCTATCTTTGGCAATGTATTTACTTCCATCATTTTTGCCATTGCCCATGTGCAATATGGCTTATTTACGCCAGCAACAGTTGCACTATTCATCATTAGTATGCTCTTCGGGGTGATTCGGTCGCGGCACAACACAACCATGGCCATTTATGTCCATGTGGGGTATGACTTGGTTTTGGGGCTTGTGACGTATTTTGCAATTGGCGTTGTCTAGCAGTGTTCAGTTTTCAGTGGCCACGGTTCAGTAAACACCCACTGAAAACTGATAACCGATTACTGAACAGTGTTAACTGTCTACTTCCCATTCTTATACGCATCAAGCGTAAAATAAAATTTACTGCCAACACCCAGTTCACTCGTTGCCCACGCTTCCCCATTCAATTTTTCCATGATGCGGCTGACAATGGATAAGCCCAACCCATGTCCACTTACTCGAAGTTCAGATAAGCGCGTAAAGGGGGTAAAGAGGAGTTCAATCTTATTTGCGGGAATACCTTCTCCATTATCTTGAACCCAAAATTGAATACGGCCGTCTTCCAACACCGTGCTCCCCAATTCAATGCGTGGCGGATTACCGCCATACTTGATCGCATTGCTGATGTAATTTTCCCAAACTTCCTCAATCCATGGCGCGTGCCCAACAGCTGTCGGCCATGAATCAGGTACGATAATTTCTGGCTGATATTTTTCACGCATAAAGCGTAAACGCATCAGTGCAGAATCAACCACATCGCGCATGCCAATGGGCAACATGACCACTTCACTTTTACGTACACTCGACAGCATCAGCAGTTCAGCAACAATATTGCTCATCCGCTGTGTATGCACCACCAACTGCTTTAATGATGATTTTTGTTGCTCACGGGTAAGTTCCGCTTCATCAAAAAACAGGAGATCTGCAAAGCCTTGTACCAGGGCCAACGGATTCTGCAGTTCATGGGCAACGGTATGGTCAAACGCATCAAGTTCTGCATTTTGCTGTTCTAAATCGTGTACATGTGTTTGTAATTGCTGCACAAGCCGAGCATTGTCAATGGCAATCGCCGCTGAGGCAGCCAACGTTTCAATGATCGTCACATCATCCACTGTAAAGAAACCGTTCTGTTTATTGACAACTTCGAGAACCCCTAAAATCTGTCCACGCAGACGTAACGGCACGGCAAGGAGAGAGTTGGTCACAAAATTGTTCTTTATGTCAAATGACGGATAGAAACGGCCGTCTCCCGCCGTCTCCACAACCACATCACTCTCACCCATCTCCGCGACCCAGCCCACCAAACCTTGCCCCAAAACCACCTGTTCCCCAACGAGATCCACGGCTTCTCCTGAATGGAAAGCCGCTTCGCAAACGACAACATTGGGGTCTTTGGTGGAAATGAGCCAAACAGAACCACCCTCAGCTTCGATAATCTGGGCTGCAATTTGTAATAAGCGTGCCAGCAGCGTATCCATATCACGCGTTGAAGTTAAAATTTGTCCTGCACGGTTCAATAAGAGTAACGACCGATTTTTGTCTTCTAAAGTAAGCTGGTTCTCATTCTTCATCCGTGTCATCTTACCACTGGACACAAAATCAATACATGAAAAAAGAGTGTATTTTTATAGAATGATTGATGAGTAACGAGAGCGGAATGATCGGTGATTTGCAAGAAGCTGGCAGCTAATCGCTATTCAAGCCAAACGGTGTAATCTAAATCCCAAATACGGATCACTTTGTCTTTATCGCCAAGTGTCGCTAAAACAGGTGCTTGTGGATTGAAAGCGAGACCAGCAAAGGCAAATTTGGAATGAGGTTCTGCCAGGCAGGCCAATGGTTCTGCATCCTCTGTCCGCCACAGTCGAACGCTGTTGTCCGCCGATTTGGAAACAATTAAACGGCCGTTGTTGGAAAAAGATACGGCCGTAACCTGATTTTTATGCCCAGACAAAACCGTTTTCAATTCGCCACTGGCAATGTCCCACAAGCGCACATCGCCATCATGAGAAGCCGAAGCAACGATTTCCCCATCTGGGGAAACTGCCACCGACAAAACTTCCCCCTTATGCCCCGATAACGTTTTGCTGCGTTCCCCTGTGGCCAAATCCCAAAAAATGACCCGACTATCGCCTGCGCCAGAAATAATTGTTTTGCCATCCGGCGTAATCGTTAAAGCACCAACACGCCCATCATGGCCATTTAATGTATGGATTACTTCGTCAGTACCTAAATCCCAAATCTTAACCGTTTTGTCATACGCACCAGAGATGGCAACATTGTTATCTGGGGTAATGGCCACCGCATAAACATAATCGCGATGGCTGCGCAGCGTGCGCGGACGTTCTTCGCCTGCAATATCCCATATTTTAAGTGCATTTTTTGAAGCAGAGACAACAAAACGGCCGTTTGGCGCAATCGCCACCGTAAAGACAGAACCACTGTACCCATACAAGGCGCGCACCTCACGCCCCGTCTCTACATTCCACAGCCGCGCCGATTGATCATAAGAAGCAGAAGCCAACATCGTGCCATCTTGCGACCAAGACAAGCGGGTAATTGCCCGATTTTTTGCTTTTAGAATATTTCGTAACCGAAACCCATCTGGGCAATTCTCACATTTCATAAATCTTTACGCATCACGCAGTACGCAACACAATCTCCTTACGGCAACACAATCACAATCCTGCGTTGATTATCAGTAGATGATATACCACAACGGCCGTTATTCCGCCAAACAATGATGCCAATAAGTTTACCAGATCATTATTCATCCACGACCATCCTTTGAGGGGTCGTGTAGGTTGTCCGCAATGCATTTTCTTTTCTGTCTCTTTTTGACAAACATCACAATAATAAATTTGTTGTACGGTTGCCCCTAACAAGCTGTCACACAAAGAGCCAAACAACCCGCCAAGCGCACCAGCAACAGCAAAAACAAACCCCATTGCCCCGCTTGTCATGAACAAGCCTGCCGTAAAGCCAATGAGGAAACCACCCAAAAGAGATACGGCCGTTCCATAAACCGTCACCCCGCCAGATGTACCTACGGGAACAACCTTACCCGATGTAATCAATCGTGGTGGTTTTTTACTCAATGTACCCAACTCAGTCGCCCACGTATCCGCCGTCACCGTGCCCATCACACCGACAAACATCGGAAACCAATAAGGCGAAGGAAAAAGTGCCGATAAAACAGCAACAATTGTGCCTAAGCCACCGTTGGCAAAGACTTGGCCAATATCCCGTCGATGTCCTTTATCAAACTTTTCGGCAACTTCTTTTTTTTCTGCCTCTTTATAATGAGACAACAAGCTCGAACTGATGAAAAAAAGAGCCAAAATAATACCCCATTGCCAACCACCTAAACCAAATGTCAATGTGCCAACAATGAGGGCACCAAAAGCACCAGATTGAGACAATGAGCCTCGCCAATACGCCAAGGCAACAATGAAACCACTAAGAATAAGCGCAACGATGAACTGAATAATCATTAAATTCCAGCACCTAACTTGATTTTTAGAACACGTAGTTTACCAGACCGGAAAACTCTTGTGTAGGTAAATTGACTTAATGTAGGTTGAATAGTTCAATCTTTATCTTCAATTTTCATCCTTCTTCCCTCATCCTTCATTCTTACAATTTCCCAAATTCGCCAGATTGAGCAAAACTGATTACTATTTATAGGGTTACTACACATTGGAAGACGCCCTAAAAAGATATTCGCCACATGGCATCATTCGTTGAAAAGAGAAAAAGAGGAAAACCACTATGGAAAAGCAAAAAGTCGCTATCGTGGTTGATAGCACCGCATACTTGCCGCAAAACCTAATTGAAAAACATAACATGCATGTCATCCCGCTTAACCTGCTTTGGGCAGGTGAAAGCTTACGTGATAATGTAGACATCACTGCTGACGATTTTTACGCACGTTTAAAAACCGCTAAAGAGATGCCGACCACATCGCAACCATCTCCTGGCGATTTTCATGAACTATTTGAAAAAGTAGCCGCAACGGCCGAATCTATCGTCTGTCTCACCATTTCCCAACCATTAAGCGGCACATATGCTTCAGCCATTGCCGCCCGCAACATGATGGATGGCTTCCCCATTGAAGTCGTCGACTCTCGTTCTACCGTTATGGGGCTTGGCTTCCAAGCACTCGCTGCTGCCGAAGCTGCCGAAGCTGGGGCAACCCATACCGAAGCCGCCGCCAAAGCACGTGCGCTTATTCCTGCCATTCATCTTAACTTCGTTGTTGACACCCTTGAATTTTTACATCGTGGTGGGCGCATCGGTGGTGCATCACGCTACATTGGTTCGTTACTCTCCATCAAACCTATCCTCACACTGGAAAACGGTAAGATTGAACCCTTAGACAAAGTGCGTACCAAGAAGAAAGCAATCGCTAAATTGCTCGACATGGTCGAAGCCGATTTGAAAGGGAAGAGCAACTTCCGCATTGCTGTCCAAAACGCAGCAACTCCGGCAGAAGGCAATCAAATTGCAGAAGAGATTAAAAAACGGTTTGGCATCGAAGATGTAATCCAATCAGACATCAGTCCCGTCATTGGAACCCATACTGGCCCTGGTGCAGTTGCGGCCGTTTACTACGTCGAACCCTAAAAACAAAGAGATTGGAGATTGGAGATTCGAAAACAAGAATCTCCAATCTCTATAAAACCTAACCCAAAACTTTAAAAAACACCCCTCCCGCTTGACGACCATTCCCCACCCGTTATAATCCAAATTCGCTAGAAATTACCAATCAACCAAACTTGCTGTCGCCTCCAATTTGTTGCGCGACCGGAGCAGGAAACAAATGTTAGACAAAATAGAACAAGTGGTAGCCCGATACGAAGAAATCGATCGCCAAATGACCGATCCCGAAGTATTGGCTGACCACGTTAAATTAACCACATTAGCCCAAGAACGAACCGAATTGCAACCGCTTGTCGAAACGTATCGTGACTACAAACGCGTCGAGCAAGAAATCGTTGACGCCAAAGAACTTATCGAGTTAGAAGATGACGCCGACATGCTCGAAATGGCACAAGAAGAATTAAAAAGTTTAGGTAAAGAACAAGAAGATTTAGAAGAAAAATTACGCAAACTTTTAGTGCCTAAAGATCCACGCGATGATAAAAATGTCTTTCTTGAAATTCGCGCAGGCACTGGCGGTGACGAGGCGGGCATCTTTGCCGGTGATCTGTTGCGTATGTACACACGTTATGCAGATGGTCGTGGCTGGAAAACTTCCATTCTTGATGAAAACAGCACAGGTGTTGGTGGGTACAAAGAAGTCACCCTTTCTATTAAAGGAAAAGGTGCTTATTCCCGCTTAAAGTATGAAATGGGTGTCCATCGGGTACAACGTGTCCCCCAGACGGAATCTCAGGGGCGCATTCACACGAGTGCAGCCACAGTCGCCGTCATGCCAGAAGTTGAAGCGGTGGATATCACAATTGATGAACGAGATCTAGAAATCACTTCTACATTCTCATCTGGACCTGGCGGGCAACATATGCAAAAAAATGCAACTGCCGCACGTATTGTGCATAAACCATCGGGCATCGCTGTCAAAATCCAGTCAGAACGAAGTCTAACCCAAAACAAGACGCTCGGTATTGCCATCATCCAAGCCCGTTTGCAAGAGATTGAAGAGGAAAAACAAAATTCGGCCGTTGCTGCCGACCGCAAATCACAAATTGGCTCTGGTGACCGTAGTGAGAAAATTCGCACCTACAACTATCCTCAATCACGGGTCACTGATCATCGCATCAACTTTACCAGTTACAATTTAAGTGCGGTAATAGATGGCGATTTGGATGCGTTTATTGATGCCTTAACGATTGCAGATGAAGCAGAAAAGTTAGCTGCTGCTGAAGAAAACTAAACCTTAAATGCTTTGGAGCAAGAATGAGTGAATTAAAGTTTCAACCCCGTGGCCTGCATTTTGAAGATTTTGCAATTGGGCAAAAAATGATCACCTCTGGTCGCACCATTACCGAAGCAGATATTGTTAATTTTGCTGGGGTTACTGGCGATTTTAATCAAATCCATATTGATGCGGTTTATGCGGCTCAAGATACATTTGGCCAACGCATTGCCCATGGATTACTCATCCAATCGATTGCTGTGGGTCTTGTTGTACAATCGGGAATGATCGAAGGGACAACATTGGCCTTTCGTGAATTAAGCACAAAGTTCAGTTTGCCTGTATTTATTGGCGAAACGATTCACGTCGTTGGGGAAGTTGTGCAAACGAAGGCATTTCGTCGCTTAGGCGGCGGAAACGTTACCTTTAAGTACAGCGTTATAAATAACGAAGGCAAAACAGTTCAACGTGGCGAATGGATCATGTTGATTAAGAGCAAAGAATAAGGCGGTCAGCAATCAGTAATCAGCCTTCAGCAATTATCATTTATCCAACATATTTCTAAGCTGAAAGCTGACTGCTAAAAGCTGAGAGCTAAACCATATGAACGACGACCAAGAAAAACAACAACCTGAAAAGCCAACAGACGAGCAAGAAACACGGCCGTATCAACCTGTTCCGCCACAACCTGAACCTGAATCTACAAATGAAGAGTCGCCTGACGATGCTCAACAAGGCACCATGTCTTTGTTTGAACTAATGGAAGATACGGCAAAAACTGATCAACCTGTAGATCGAGATACAGATACAGTTACATTAAGTGGAGATGATGATGCCACGCCGACAGGTGCTCCTGCCCCACAAACGCCACCAACAACACCGGCTCCATTACCATTAACGCCCACAGAATTAACCCCTAAAATAAACCTTTAGAGCAAGATCTCGATGCGACAACTGTACAACCACGCGTTGCCATCCCTGGCAAACGTCCACCAGGACGCCCGATTACGGAACAACCAACACAGGTACATCGCCCGACCAAACCTTCTCCCCCCCCACAGGGAGATGATTATCAGGTACGAAGACCAGCAACACAACAACCTGTACGGCAACAGCCGGTTCAGCAACAAGCGCAACAACCAGTACGTCGCCAGCCTGTACAACAAGCTCCGCAACAACCCCGTGTGGTGAGTACGCCAACACAGCAAGCCCAACCACAACAAAAATCCCCAGGTCGTCGCAATTGGGGAGGCTGCCTCTTACGTTTTAGTTTGGTCGCAGTCATGTTTGCCATGGTTGCTTTTGCCATCTCTATGATTGTTATTTTGGTGGGGTATCGCTCGATTGCGAATGATCTGCCTAGTGTTGCTGATTTGGAATCGCAAGTAAGCCAGTTTGAAACGGCCGTAATCTACGACCGCAATGGGCAAGAATTGTACGCTTTGGCTGACCCCAACACCGGTAACCGTACCCGCGTCAGCCTTGATCAAATTTCACCATACGTCATCTCCGCCACCATCGCCACTGAAGATTCTCGCTTCTATGAAAACCCTGGCTTCGATCCTATTGGGATTACACGTGCTGTTTTCCAAGCTGCGCAAGAAGGAGAAGCTGTCTCTGGCGCTAGTACAATCACCCAGCAGCTTGTTCGTGCCGTTTTGCTGGATGAGGAAGAGCGTACGCAGCGCAGCCTACGCCGTAAAGTACGTGAAATCATTCTCGCTTCAGCGATGAACAATGAGTACGACAAAAACACCATCTTAGAGTTATATCTGAATGAAATTTATTACGGCAATCTCGCTTACGGCATCGAAGCGGCTGCCCAAACTTACTTCAATAAACCGGCCAAAGATTTAAGTTTAGCGGAAGCATCCCTCTTGGCAGGCTTACCGCAAGCTCCTGCTGCTTGGGATCCGTATACTGCTCCCTATCTAGCCATTGGCCGTCAATCAGAAGTACTCACGCGGATGGTCGCTGAAGGATACATAACAGCAGCAGAAGCACAAGCGGCTCTAAACGAAACAAACGCCAGCATTTACGACCTGACACCACCCGTTTCCACCTTGCGCTATCCACACTTCACCCTGACGGCTTTGCAACAAGCAGAAGAGTTGCTGGGTGCACAATCTATCTATCGTGGTGGACTGCGTATCTTTACCACTATCGACCCTGTTGCCCAAGAATTGGCCACGACGACGATCCAATCGGCACGACCCAACATCCAAGCAGCAGGCG
>JBNKHS010000140.1:0-10155 GCA_050290485.1 Promineifilaceae bacterium (SeqCode)
GTGTCATTGCATGCAATAAAAGCAGACTTAAGTCAAATGGAGCAGATCATCTTAAATCTTGTAATCAATGCCCGCGATGCGATGCCTAATGGTGGCCAACTCACGATCCAGACCGAAAATATTCAAGTTGATTCCCCTTATGCCATGGCAGATGTGGACTTGGTTCCCGGCAGTTACATCATGTTGTCAGTTACTGATAGTGGTATAGGGATGAATGAAGCCATACAAACAAAAATCTTTGAACCCTTTTTTACTACGAAAGATATTGGTAAAGGTACAGGGTTAGGATTGGCAACCGTTCATGGCATTGTCAACCAACTTGGTGGGGCAATTAGCGTATACAGCAAAATTAAACACGGCACAACATTCAGAATTTATGTGCCTGCAGTTACTGCTGCCTTGTCTTTAGAGGATGTTGCCGCTTCTACAGCTTCTTATCAGGGGAATGAAACGATCTTATTGGTTGAGGATGAACCTGCTGTTAGTGAGTTGGTATTTAATTTATTATCCCGAAACGGTTACCATGTTCTTGTTGCTGATAGTTATTCTGCTGAGCAAATTAGTCTTAAGCATCAGCAAGAAATAGATATTTTATTGACTGATATTGTCATGCCAGAGATCAATGGACGCCAGTTAGCTGATAAACTACTCAAAATGCGTCCCAATATGGAAGTGATCTTTATGTCTGGCTATGCAGACGATATGATCTTAAAACAAGGAATTGATCGTGAAGAGATTTCTTTTTTACAGAAACCATTTACAGTTGCGCAACTGCTTAATATGATTCGCGAAGTTTGTGATAGAGTGAAAACTTCGACTTAATTTATTGTTCCTCATTGTTTTGACGTGTAGGCAACAAATCAACAAGTTTCTCCAGGTAGGCAGTCTTGCTCTCATCTTGACTTCTAGTGATTTTGATGTTTAGCATCTATTGCCAATCGTAAATGGCATATTGTAAGATGTAGCTATCAACCTAACCTACACTCCTAAACTACCATTTAATACGATGTGAATAAAGAGTTTTCAGCAAATCGAACGGTGATATTCGATTTGCTGATCGTATCTTGGAGGTTTGATCATGAAGCAATCTGTCAAATTACTCAATAAGCTAATTCGCCTGAACAAAAACAGTGAAGAAGGATTTCGTGTGGCTGCAGAAAGTGTACAGAATCGAGGTTTGAAAGCATTGTTAAAGGCATATGCTCAACAACGCCATCAGTTTAGGACAGAATTAGAAGACATGGTGCTGCATTTAAACGGCCGTCCCTATGATAAATCCAGCAAAATTGGTGGCCTACACCGAGGTTGGATTGTTATTAAGGCTTCGTTGACGATTGGAGCAAACAATGTTGAGCGTGTGGTGTTGGCCGAATGTTGTCGCGGCGAGCGCTACGCGCTAAAAGTATATGAATCTCTTTTGCACGCTTCATTACCCTCTGATCTTCTTGAGATTATCAATCGTCAATATGAATCATTACGAGAAAGTGCAACAACTGTAATTGAACTGAGTGGTGATAATGATAGCCAAGTAGTCGTGCGCTTATTTAATAATGATGCGGATGCAAATGAAGCAGTGGTTGCTTTACACCAAGCTGGCTTTGATGATGATCACATTCGTACATTGGTGTTTAATCAACCGACAACCATTTATGAGGACGTTGATGAAAAGAAAAAGACAATGTTAGAAACGGCCGTTGCTGGAGGTGTTGGTGGGGCTATGTTTGGCACGCTGTTCGGGTTGTTTTCGAGCATGGGTTTACTGTTAATTCCGGCTGTGGCCATTGCACCGCCAGTGCAACTCATTGCCATGATAACGTTATTGGGGTTGCTCGTAGGATGTGCCATTGGTGTGTTCTTTGGTTTTTTGATAGGCATCAATACATTCGAACAAGATTCTCACTTGTACAAGAAGAGCACTGAACAAGGACAAGTGTTAATGATGGTGGATAGTGAGACTGAAAAGGCGCAAATGGCAACGGAGATCATGCGTCAGGTGAATATTGCTCATGCCTATAGTCCAGCCTAATTCAAGATAGGGTGTCTCTTTTTTGCGTATTCTAATGACAAGATCGTACAATTACGGCCGTATTTTACCAAAAGACGTAACTATATTGAGAGAAAACGACAATGTTCACACATCTACTCGTTCCCTTAGATGGCTCAAAGTTTGGCGAAACCGCATTAGAATATGCATTATCCCTTGCGCAAAAATATGGCAGCAAGATCACATTGCTGCACATTGTTCATGATCAATGGCAAGGAGAGATGCGTGCTGAATCCCCCGAACTCAATGAACTTACCCAACAAAAAGAATCAAACCAATCTTACATTTACCTCAATGCAAAGGGAAAAAATCTACAAGAGCAAGGTTACAACGTAGAATCTATCATCAAAAGTGGTGAACCTGTTGCTAAAGCGATTTTATCAATGGCTGCCGACGAAGATGTAGACACTATCGTCATGAGCAGTCACGGATTTACCGGTTTGAAGCGATTGATGTTTGGTAATGTTGCTGAAAAAGTTGTCAGCCAAGCGACAGTGCCGGTGTTATTGGTCCGTCAACCAATGGATGATTAAGCAGATACGGCCGTTTCATCCAAAAATCCCGTAAAAAAGTTATAAACAAATTGCCTGATTGCCTGACATAAAGTATCCTTACGCAATTGCGAGTATAAATAAATAAAATGATGCCTCAAATCCCGCAAGTTTGGGGCGACAATTACCAATTGAAAGAGAAGCAGGAGAGACACAATTATGGGCCTTCTTCGCACCTACGTCCGCATAATCGACCGAGTATCCGAAGCATTAGGCACAATATCCATGTATTTGGTTATTGTGACCGTTACCATCGGCTTTGCTAATGTTGTCCTCCGTTACGCTGGTCGCTTCGTTGGGCAGCGGTTGACCTCCAACCTCGTCATAGAACTGCAATGGTATTTATACTCCCTCGTATTCCTTTTTGGATTTTCCTATATTCTCAAAAACAACATCAACGTCCGCGTTGACTTTTGGTTTGGGCAACAAAGCGCTAAACGTAAAGCCTGGATTGACTTTGTTGGCCATTGGATTGCCTTGATTCCATTCTGCATTATTGGCATTTGGGTAACGATTGACCCGGTTCTTCTCTCTTGGGGGCTGCGTCCTAATGGCAGTTGGGGAACTTGGGAACTTTCGCCAGATCCCAGTGGTTTGCCCCGCGCCCCAATTAAGTCCATGATCATTTTTGCCTTTGTCATGTTATTGTTACAGGGCATTGCTGAACTTATTAAACTTTATGCCATCTTGCGTGATAAAGAAGTAGACCTGAAACCGAAAGTTGTCGTTGATTCTGAGGCACCAATTCGTGTCGAATAAATTCCTGCAAAACAATGATCGTATCAACCAAGCTGAAGGAGAAATTTAATGGGATTTGAGTGGTTAGCCATTGTTATGTTTGTGCTATTCCTCTTTTTAATATTGAGTGGCTATCCTGTTGCCTATTCGTTTGCAGGAACCGCTATCGTATTTGGAGGGATTGGTTTAGCTTTAGGTGCGTTTGATCTTAACTTACTAAAACTACTGCCCAATCGCTGGTTCGGTGCCATGTCAGATTTCACCCTGTTAGCGATTCCCTTCTTTGTATTTATGGGTGCTATTTTTGAAAAATCAGGTCTTGCTGAAAAGCTACTAAACACGATTGGTATCTTGTTAGGTCCTTTGCCTGGTGGTTTGGCCCTAGCCGTTATTGTCGTTGGAACATTGCTTGCTGCGGCCACCGGCGTTGTTGCGGCCACCGTTATTGTTATGGGGATTCTTTCTTTGCCCATCATGGTTCGCTATAACTATGATCATAAATTAGCCACAGGGGTTATCACAGCGTCAGGTACCCTGGCACAACTTTTACCCCCAAGTTTGGTACTCGTAGTATTAAGTTCAACAGTGGGTGTTTCTGTGGGGGATCTGTTTTTAGGTGCGCTGATCCCCGGGGTGATGTTGGCTGTTATTTATGGCTTATATGTTGTTTTTGTGGCTATTAAAGACCCGTCACGTGCCCCCGCTTTGCCTCCAGAAGCGAGAACAATGAAAGGTTGGGCGTTGGTTAGAGAATCTTTAATTGTGATTGTGCCTCCTGTACTTTTAATTTTTGCGGTTTTGGGCAGCATCTTTACGGGTATTGCGACTCCAACAGAGGCCGGAGCAGTTGGGGCAGCTGGTGCTTGTTTGCTTGCTATCTTAAATCATAATTTTAACTGGGATATCATCAAAGCGGCGGGAAGATCAACCGCCAATATTACGGCTCTAGTTCTCATGATCTTGTTTTGTTCAACCTTTTTTGCTTTGGTGTTTGATGGCTTAGGTGGACAAACTTGGATTACAAATATTTTGTCTAGCTTACCGGGTGGTTATTGGGGCTTTATTATTGTTTCTAATATTGCCGTTTTCTTGTTGGGTATTAACCTGGAGTTTTTAGAAATCAGCTTTATTGTGATGCCGTTATTCGTTCCTGCAGCACAAGCGTTAAATGTAGATTTGGTCTGGTTTAGCGTGATGATGGCGATTAATTTGAATATGGCTTTCATTTCTCCACCAGTTGGCTTTTCACTGTTTTATTTGCAGAGTGTAGCTCCGCCTGAGGTTGAAACACTAGATATTCACCGTGGAGCCATTCCATTTATGGGGCTACAAGGGGTAGGCCTGATCTTGGTGATGCTCTTCCCGCAAACTGTATTGTGGTTAGTGAATGTTGCGAGCACATAGGTGACTCGACTCAACCGCATGTAATTCCACAAATTTCAAGTGTGCCACGCTTGGTTATTTTTTGCAAAGCAGAATAAGGGCGTAGGGGTATAGTAATTTTAAGACCTATACATTTTTCTGAATTGGTTTAATGTTCCATGCTTGTTTCGGCCATGACTTCTTGTTTACGGCCGTTTCTCGCAACACATCATTGGCCACACGCATGCCTCCTAAAGTGACACCTGCTGTTGATTGCCCCGGAAAGATTGAATCTCCAACCAGCCATACATTGGGAATGCCCGTTTTGGAACCATTGGCCGCAAAGATAGAAGTTTGAGCAAACCCACCAACCATGCCAAACGGCCGTTTTGTATAGAACTCAAACGTAACCGGTGTGCCCGGCAAGCAGAGGGTAATCGCATTGCGAATCCCGGGAATTGCGTGATCGGCTGCCGTAAGAAGCCGTTCCATATATTGTTCCCTTTTTTCGAGATAAGTAGCTTTGTCGTTGCTGTTGCGCAGCTGCCACCAAGGGGAAACGGCCGTATGTGTGGATAAGGTGGCTGTACGCATGCCTTGGGGGGCACGATCAAGATCATCTCTGTCACTGAGCGAAACAAAAACGGAGTTGCCCTCTCCCAGTGGTTTGGTGTGATCTACAATAATTTGCTGATGATCAGGAATACTTGAGGGGAGTTTATGGCTATCCAAGCCCAAATATAAAGTAAACGCTCCCCATGTTGGTTGTAGATTTTGTATGCGTTTTTGTAGAGAAGTCGGCGCATTTTCTCCCAAAATATTGTTGAGCCCCCAAGGGGTTACATTGGCAATGATCTGATCTGCTGCAAAGCGTGTTCCTTTTTTGGTGATTACGGCCGTTGCTCGTCCATTTTTCATTTCGATCTCCGTGACCATTTGTCGAAACAACACACGTCCCCCATTTTGCTGAATCCATTTAACCAAGGTATCTGCTAAAGCGCCCATGCCCCCTTGCACATGATTGACACCGCGTCGGGGCAAATCGAGAGCGGTACTGCCATAAAGGGCACTTGCATATTTGCTGGTTGTTTGTGCTGAGATAAGAAGCTGACCATCTAAAAAAGCACGAAACAGAGGATCGTTACTGTTATGCAAATCATCAATCTTGTTGAACAGGTAAGGAACTGCTTTAAGCGTTTGCGGGCGTAACGCTTTTGCCAGTGTGGTGAAATCTCTGATGTTTTGTGGGGGCCACGGAAACGGCCGTGTTGAAATGTCCCATGATGCATTTGCCAACATCTTTTGCTTGTGCCAGAAAGCGCCTGTTTCGGGGAAATGCATTTGATATTCTGCTTCCCACTGGTCGGCATTTGCCCATTGCGTAACAGCACGACCATCTGGTAAATGAACAACCCAAGCAGGATCGACAGGATGAATCGGCCATTCTAATTCCAAGATTTCTGTAAGTTGGGCATGGGGGCCACCGGTTGCAAATCCGCCAGCTAACGTGGCGCCAGCATCAAAACGAAACTTTTTATGGTAAAACGTGCCTGCACTTCCGCCTGGATAGATATGGGCTTCGAGTACGGTAACATCATGACCTGCTTTGAGTAATAACGCGGCAGTGGTTAATCCGCCAATGCCTGCACCAATAACGATTGTAGATGGATTTTTATTCATAGATTCAAGATTTGATCAGGAAAATTTATAGAGATGCCATTGATGGATGATACTGTTTGACGTGATGACGTGTTAGCAGCTTGCGTGCAGTAAAGAGAAAATAAAGAGCACTAGGATTGAAGAGAAGACGCCCTAAGACGCTTTTTATCCCACCGCTGTATTCATATACGATATGTTCATCAATACGTGTTTTCGTTTCGGAAACGGCCGTAAATGTGTGTGTATGTACCCATTTAGCCAACGGGCCTTCTGTTTGCGTATCGGTAAATCCGTTGTGGCTGACATTGCTGTGAACGGCCGTCCAATGAATGGGCAGAGGCCCAAACCAAAGGGTGAACTGCGTCGTTGAGCCTTCCGCCATCGGTTCATTTTTGTGAATTTGGGGAATGATCGGGAAGGGGGTGAGCTGCTTAAAGGCAGTTGGTGATTGGTGAAAATCAGAAACGGCCGTTAGCGGTGCTTCAACCGTAAAAGAATAAGTGAATGTGGGCATAACTTTATACTCCTTATGAAGTCATGCCCTCATCATATTTCCTTGTCTATATTTTGTCAATATATTGTTACGAAATACCTACAATCGATTAATGATTTTTGACTGTTGTCAAGCGTATCATGCTAAAGCGGCATTAAAATGGCACGGCATGGAGCGCCATCGCTCCCTTGAATCAGCATGGGTAAGCAAATAAATTGATATTCACCAGCAGAAATATTGTGTAAATTGAGACCTTCAACAGGGATGACTTTTGCTCCTAACAATATTTGATGAGGAAGTATCAAATCGGCGTAGGGAGCCACCGAAAGATAATCGACGCCAATCAGTTTGATGCCATGATCGACCAGCCATTGTGCTCCGTCAGCAGTAACAGCGACGTACTCTTCATAAAATGAAGTTTCTCCTTTGACCCATCGTTGTGAGTTAGTTGTTTTGATCAGCAATCGGGTTGTGTCGGTTGGAATATTGAATGAGTCGAGCAATACGGCCGTAACTTCCGCAGCATCTCCCGCATCAACGACAAGCGCTGGTCCAACCAATGTGTTCAAATCTAATGACTCAACGTGTGTACCATCGGCAATAAAGTGGGACGGCGCATCAAGATGAGTTCCTGTATGGACACTCATAGCCATACGGGTAATATTGCAAACGTCACCATCTTCCATTTTTGCGACTCGATGTAAATCAATGGCAGGATCTTCTGGCCACACAATAAGAGAACGAGAAATTGGGAGTGTAAGATCATAAATTTGGGTTTTGGGGGTATACATAAAAGAAATCTCCTTGATGATGCGAATCTTGATTATTTACAATATGAACAGTTGTTTTATGCAAAAAAGTAGGATTTCTGAACTAAATTTTACCCGTAATTCCTATTATTGGTTGACAAGAGTTGCATTGTAGGTTAACTTGACATATAACACTGATGCGAAGATATTTTAGTGAAAACAAAAAGATTTTTGCAAGGAAAAGGTGATTTCACGTTTTCACTCTGTAATTCACAATTTTTACCAAATTTAATTCCATATTATAGTTTGTGAATTACATTACCAATGAGGTGTACGCATGGGCACAAAAAAAATTACAATTGAATTATCAGATGGAGATTATGGTTATCTGCAGGAAATTGCCAATGCCTGTGAATGGTCGATGGAAGAAGTCGCTATGCAATGCATTCGCAATGGTATGCCACCTACATTGAGCAAAGTTCCTGATGAATTTCATAAAGAACTGCTCGGTATGAATAAATTGGGTGATCGTGATCTGATGAAAATTGTCGATGGTGACTGGCCTGCACCCAAAAATGAAAGCGATCTGCATAAAAGAGCTGATTTCACCGCACTGCGTCGCACCTACGCGCTTTCTCTGCTTAAATGGCGCGGTCATCCTATCAATGATGAAGTTTTCTTTGGTTAAGTTTCGTTGCTAATACAAACTGATTACGAATTCTGATTATCTATGAAAATTGGGCTTGTAACGGGTGAATATCCGCCAATGGAGGGGGGCGTAGGGGCATTCACACAAGAGCTTGCCCAAGCTTTGTTCCAGTTAGGCCACCAAATTCATATTATTACGAAACGGGATGCGTGGCCTACTGACATTCCTAAAACGGCGAAGAATTTACAGGAGCCAATCAATCTTACCTTTGCACAATTGCATCCAAATATTCGCCATTGGCGTTGGTCTGCTTTGCATCAAATTGTGAGCCTTGTTGAACGGTACGAGTTTGATCTGATCAATATTCAATATCAAGCTGCCGCGTTTAATATGCGTTCGCCATCTGTCAATTTAATGCCGTGGCGGTTTAAGCATATCTGTCCGACAGTTGTGACGTTTCATGATTTGCGTGTCCCTTATTTGTTTCCAAAGGCGGGGCGATTGCGCGAAACGGCCGTAAATTTTATGGCTAAACAGGCAAATGGCGTCATCGTAACCAATCCGCAAGATTTGAATAAATTGCAACAAAAAAAGATTGGTGTTGAACGCTTGATTCAAATTCCCATTGGCAGCAATATCACGGCTAGAAATGTTTTGCCTGCAGAAATGCAAGCCGTCCGTGCCGAACTCAATTTAGGTGCTAACGATTTATTGTTGGGCTATTTTGGTTTTCTCAATGAAACCAAAGGGGCTGACACTCTGCTGCAAGCCTTGACTAAATTGCCTAAAAATATCCATCTTGTGTTTATTGGTGGACGAACAGGAACCAGCGATACGGCGAACAATCAACAATTTTTCGAGCAACTCGATCAGATGATTATTGATTTGAATCTGAGTGAACGGGTACATTGGACTGGATTTGTGGAAGATCATCACGTATCTACTTACCTGAACACAGCCGATTTAATGGTAATGCCTTATAAAGATGGTGTTTCTTTACGGCGGGGAACATTGATGGCAGCATTGGCTCATGGACGGCCGTTAATTAGCACCACCCCCTCTGTTCCCATGCCTGAATTAGCACACAATCAAAATATTTGGCTTGTCCCTCCCGACGATGTGCCCCGTCTAGCCAATGCCATCGAAACTGTTTTGGCTGATCAAAACTTACAGGCAAAATTAGGGAAGGGTGCCAAAGCTGTTGCCGATCTTTTTACATGGGACAAAATTGCGCAGCAAACAGCAGACTTTTATGAAATTATGAAGGATGAGGGATGAAGGATGAAAATCTTATGACCGATGGTTACAAATCTCCGATCCCCAATCTCTAGCCCCAACCTCCGTATCCTAAACGTTCGCCAAACATAGGTGACATCACAACTTAATTCCCGTAAAATCAGCCGCCTATGAATGAGAAACGGTGGATTCGTTTAATCCTTGCCCTATTTGTGCTCCTTGGTCTTATATATGCGCTGACCACACCCGTTTTTGAAGCCTCTGATGAACTGTGGCACTACCCCATGATTCGCCATTTGGCCGATGGCAATGAACTGCCTGTGCAAGTGTTCGATCCTGCGCTGGCTGGGCCGTGGAAGCAAGAAGCGAGTCAACCTCCTTTGTACTATTACATTGGGGCAGGGCTTACTTTTTGGATCGATGCATCAGATATGGAAACGGTGCGCTGGGCAAATCCGCACGTTGATAATGGGATTATCACCATGGATGGCAACAATAATTTAACCGTTCACGATCCATCTTGGAATGCGTGGCAGGGCACTTTGCTGGCCGTACGCATTGTGCGTATCTTTTCTGTCTTTTTGGGGGCAGCGACCGTTTATCTCACTTATTTGATTGGTAAAGAAACAGTGCCAACGCGTCCGGAAGTTGCCTTGGGGGCAGCGGCCATCAAC
>JBNKHS010000141.1:0-10148 GCA_050290485.1 Promineifilaceae bacterium (SeqCode)
GGAACCTCTTTTTCAGCTGAGTCAAAATTCGGGATGACTCATGTCTTTGTGTTTGAAAATACATCCAACTTAGATCTTAACCAAGATCATGGGTAGCGATAAAGGAAACCCAATCTCGGACTTGATAGGTTTTTATAATCTTGCCACCAGCGTTATGAACGGCCGTAACTACCCCATCCGCCTGTTGTTCAATAATCCCGCTCAAAATTAAATACCCATCATCCGCCACATAAGACATCAAATTGTCATTCTCAAGCAACGGAATAATAATGTGAGCCAAAATATTGACCACAACAACATCCCAAGGTTTCTCGGTGATTTGGTCTAAGGTTGCCTCGCGTGTTTCGATATTTTTCACGTGGTTCTGTTGCGCATTAGCAATCGTTGTCTTGACAGCTAACTCGTCCGTATCAAAAGCCAAGAGCTTCGAAGCTCCTAGTTTTTCGGCAGCAATGGCTAAAATCCCAGACCCGGTCCCTACATCTAAAATTGTGTCATTTGGCTGGACAATCTCTTCAATCGCTTGCAAACACATTTGCGTTGTCGGATGTGTCCCCGTCCCAAACGCCATGCCTGGGTCAAGCACGAGCATGACATCATCTGGTTGCAAAGAATCGTTTCCTTCAATCTCATCATCTACTTCTATCCAGCTAGGCTGAATCCAAATCTTCTTGCCAATCCTAAAAGGATGATAATGCTTTTTCCAGGCATTGGCCCAATCTTCTTCAGCTAATTTACGAAAGGTTGGGGGTGGTAATGGATACATGCGCCCCATTTGGTAAACAATCTCCTCAATGCGGGCACGGGTCTCCTCAGTATCATCGTCTTCCGCCATATAAATTTTGACGGTAACGGCCGTTTCTAATGCATCTGGATCTGGATCATTCTCATCACCGAGTTGTTCTAAGACAACACCATCACTATATGCAAACGGCCGTAAAACCTCTGACACTGCCTCAGCCCCTTCACCATCCGTAATAACTGAAACCTCAAGCCAATACATAAAACCATCCTATTTTTCGTATAAAAAGAAACACCCCGTGAACTATCACGGGGCAATTAATCATAAATCAATTGAACCAAGGGGGGTCCTTAAATGTTAAACACATCACCAATCGAGTCTTTAAAATGAGACCAGAAGCCCCGCTCATGTGGCTTAACTTCCTTGCCCATCGTATCCCCTAGTTTTTCAAATAGCTCACGTTGTTCATCACTCAACTTCTTAGGAATGGCAACCTGCACAATGACATGCTGATCCCCACGCCCTTTAGGAGCACCACGTCCACTTCTATCTAAACGCGGAACCCCTTTGTTGCGTAATTTAATCACTTCACCCGGTTGGATCCCTGCTATGATCTCAAACTCTTCTTCCCCATCCAATGTGGGAATTAAGATCGTATCACCCAAAGCAGCTTGTGCGATATTAATTTGCAAGTCCAAGAAAATATCATTACCACGCCGCTTGAAATATTTATGTGGACGGACATGAATGACAACATAAACATTGCCCGCAGGACCACCATTCAGGCCAGGGCCACCCTCCCCTGTCAAACGAATTTGTGTATCGTTATCAACACCAGGAGGAACTTTAACCTTTATGGTCGCTGTCTCTATAGTTTGTTTTTGCCCATGGCATAAGGTACATGGATTGGGGATTTCCTCGCCCGTACCTTGGCAAGTTGGGCAAGTAGTCACCGTTACAAAGATGGATTGTTGTACACGTACTTCACCAGACCCCTTACAAGTATGGCAAGTAACGGGTTTTGTTCCTGGTTCACCACCTGTCCCATGACATTTAGTACAAACCTCTGGGCGACGAATTTGAACATCCTTTTCAACCCCAAAAACAGCTTCTTCAAATTCTAAAGTTAAGTCGTGGCGCAGATCCGCACCTCGTTGAGGCCCATTACGACGTCGCCGACTTGCACCACCAAAACCAGCAAACAAATCTTCAAATATATCGGCAAACCCGCCAAACCCTTCAAATCCACCAGAAAAGCCCTGACCACCCATACCATCTACACCAGCATGACCAAACCGATCATACGCGGCTCGTTTTTGATTATCAGAGAGCACTTCATAAGCGCGTTGGACCTCTTTGAAGCGTTCCTCTGCGTCCTGCTCTTCAGATACATCTGGATGGTATTGGCGTGCCTTACGGCGGTATGCTTTCTTTATTTCTTCGGGGGAAGCACTTTTAGCAATACCGAGCACTTCATAAAAATCACGTTGAGTCACAAGCAATTCCTAAAAAGAATAAAGGTGCGATGCACTAAACACACATCGCACCAAATTATCTACGCTTCGCTAAATTCGCCATCAATGACATCTTCATCATCGGCAGCGCTGTTACCGTTGTTACCATCAGCACCCATATCTGGCGCAGGACCATCTGGTTGTTGGTACATTGCAGCCCCAGCTTCGCTCAAAGCAACTTGAAGTTGCTCCAAGGCAGCTTTGGTTGCATCTAAGTCACCACCTTCACGGGCCGACTTAACCGCTTCAACCTGCGCTTTAACCGCTTCCTGAGTCGCTTCTGGAATCTTATCTGCATTATCGGCAATTAATTTTTCAGCTTGATAAACTGAGGTATCAGCTTGATTGAACACCTCAACCGATTCCTTACGTTTGGCATCTTCGCTAGCATGAACTTCTGCATCTTTCACCATTTTTTCGATTTCTTCGTCGTTCAAACCGCTAGATGGAATAATTTGCATCGCTTGTTCACGACCAGTGGCTTTATCAGCTGCCTTAACATTCAAAATACCATTGGCATCAATATCAAACGTAACTTCAATTTGCGGAACACCTCGTGGTGCTGGTGGTATCCCATCAAGAATAAACCGACCCAGGCTTTTGTTGTCCGCAGCCATAGGGCGCTCCCCTTGGGTTACGTTAATTTCCACTTGTGTTTGGCTATCAGCTGCCGTTGAAAAGACTTGGCTTTTCTTTGTCGGAATAGTTGTGTTCCGTTCGATTAATGGCGTTGCAACCCCACCCAATGTTTCAATACTCAAAGTTAAGGGAGTCACATCTAGTAGAACGACGTCTTTAACATCGCCGCCCAAAACACCAGCTTGAATGGCAGCACCTACACCAACAACCTCATCAGGATTCACCCCTTTATGTGGGTCGCGACCAAAGAATTCTTTAACCGCATCTTGAATAGCAGGCATACGGGTCATACCGCCAACTAAAACCACTTGAGTAATTTCCGATTTTGAAAGCCCAGCATCTTTAAGTGCTTGTGTGCAAGGTTCCATGGAACGCTTAATCAAATCATCACACAATTGCTCAAATTTAGCACGCGTGAGGGTCATGTTTAAATGTTTGGGTCCTGTAGAGTCAGCGGTTACATAAGGCAAATTCAATTCGGTTTGTAATGTGGTAGAAAGTTCAATTTTAGCTTTCTCTGCTGCTTCACGTAAACGTTGCAAAGATTGGCGATCGCTGCGCAGATCAATGCCGTTTTCACGTTTGAACTCTTCAGCCGCCCAATCAATGATTTTACGGTCGAAGTCATCCCCACCAAGAAATGTATCCCCATTGGTTGAACGAACTTCAAACACGCCATCGCCTACTTCTAAGATGGAGATGTCAAATGTACCCCCACCCAGGTCATAAACAGCAATAATTTCATCCACATCGTTACCAATGCCATATGCTAAAGCTGAAGCTGTTGGCTCGTTAACAATACGGAGCACTTCAAGCCCTGCAATTTTCCCTGCATCTTTTGTCGCTTGGCGCTGGCTATCATTGAAATAAGCAGGCACAGTAATAACAGCTTGGGTAACAGGTTGCCCTAAATATGCTTCTGCATCTGCTTTAATTTTTTGTAAGATCATGGCAGAAACTTCTGGGGGAGAATATTCACGATCGCCCATTACCACGCGGACATCCCCATTGGGTGCTTCACGCACATCATAAGAGACATATGTTTTCGCGCGATTTACTTCGGGGTCACTGTATTTACGCCCCATAAATCGTTTTACTGAGTAAACGGTGTTGGCTGGGTTAACAACAGCTTGGCGTTTGGCGACTTGACCAACCATCCGCTCTCCAGATTTGGGATTCACGGCAACAACTGAAGGGAATGTGCGATTGCCTTCTGCACTAGGGATAACGGTAGGTTCTCCACCTTCCATAACGGCCGCAACAGAGTTCGTTGTGCCTAAATCAATTCCAATAATTTTGCCCATCTTTTAAAAACCTCTTTGTAACCTTTTTGTTAGTTCTCAATGTTTCGTTAATTTTTCTTTATTCTGCAACAATGACGAGAGACGGCCGTATTACACGATCGCCTACTTGGTATCCCTTTTGTAATTCTCGGCAAACCACGCCACTCTCAAACTCCGCTGAGGGTTCTTGAGAAATTGCTTCATGGAAGTTAGGATCAAAAACTGCCCCAACTGCTTCAATCGGGGTAATGTTCAATCCTTCCAGTAGCGTCCTAAATTTACGCTCTACAAGTTGAATGCCTTCAAACCAACCATCTTCACTGATGGCTTCTGGTGTATTGGCAATAGCACGTTCAAAATCATCTAGAGCTGGCAAAAATTTCAAGACAACATCCGCTTTCGCATTAGTGTACGTTTCTGTACGTTGCCGGTCCATCCGTTTGCGTGCGTTGGCAAACTCTGCCTGACTACGCATCCAACGATCCTTGTAATCCTCAGCCTCAGCCAACGCATTGGATAGCTGATCCTCAATAGTTAATTCTTCAAGAGTAATATCTTCTTCTGTGACAGATGCTTCACCTTCATCTGCAACTACTTCCAGTTCTTCTTGTTCTTCGGTAACTTCTTTTTCTAAACTCTTATCATTCATGAGTTATACCCTCATCTAATAAATCATCTTGATTTGCGGACTCGTCCGCGTAATATTCATGTACAAAACCACTCATTAAATTAGCCACATAACGAACGGCTGCTACATTACGGCCGTATGGCATACGTGTCGGTCCAATAACCGCCACCGTCCCACTAAAATAGTCGGGAACTCCATAACGTGACAAAATAATCGAGCAATCTTTTAACTCTTCCCAGCGACCCTCGCCCCCAATCACAACTTGAACACCATCCGATGTCATTTCTGTTTCAGACAAGACATTCGCCAATAAGGTTCTTTCTTCAAGAATTCGGACAGCTTGTCGTGTACCTTCATCCTCTAAGATGTTCACCAACCCATCTCGGTAAATATCCGTTATTCCTTGCCGATTTGACCGCAGCAAAAAATCTAAAACCAACTTTGTCACATCTTCAGTCAAGGCATCGTCAATCAGATTCATTCTGGCCGCTATCTCCTCATAAGACATATCCAAGAATAAATTATTTAATCGACTGGCCACGGCACTCAACTCCGCCTGAGTGATTGGTTCTGCTAACGTCAGCATCTGTTGTTTGATGTCGCCCCCGTGGAGCACCAAAATCATCAAAACAAGTCGCCCTTGTGTCGAGATAAGTTGGACGTGCTTAAAGCGGTTAAATTGGTAACGAGGTGCCGTAACAAAACTTGCCCCCAAGGAAGTCCGAGCCAAAATAGCAGCGGCAAGGCGCATCCATTGGTTAATATCTAAACGGGCTTGATGAAATTGATGCTGAATCATTTTCTTTTCGTTGAAGGGCAATCGAATATCGCCTAACAACTTTTGGACAAAGTATCGGTATCCCTGTTCTGTAGGAACCCGCCCGCCAGATGTATGAATTTGTGTTAAATAGCCAAGTTCGCTCAGTGTTGCGAGGTCGTTGCGCACCGTTGCTGAACTCACATCTAAATCGTATTGGGCAACTAATGTTTTGGAGCCAACAGGTTGTCCAATTTCAATGTAATTACGGACAACAAGCCCGAGCATTTTCTCTTGGCGTTCAGTCAGTGAGTCAAACATAATCGGTTTTCAAAAAAGAGACTAGAGACTGTTGTTTCTGCTTTGAAAACGGCCGTCTCTAGTCAGGTACTTTGTGTTCGCTTACTTGTGATTAGCACTCGACTTCAATGAGTGCTAATGCACACCTCAAAATATCATAACATGCCCAACAAAGAGCGTCAAATAAGAACAATGTTAGATTTAGATTGTTATAAACAAGCTATCATCTAACACAGTCAAAACTTTAATTCTGAAAACAAGTAGGGGAAGAATATTGCTTAACTTTCAATTGGAACTGTTGGTTGTTTACTGCTTTCCCTTGATTGTTGCAGATTCTGGGCAGGCAACTCTTGAAGCATATCAATATCTGGCCGTTCGGCGACATTCATTGACTCCATCACTTGAGATGGCTTTATATTTGTGCCTATTTTCCGGTTATTGCTTCGTTCAACAATTTGCCAAACTGTACGTAGAATAATTTTCATGTCCAATAAAATGGACCAATTTTCCATGTACCATAAATCATACTTTGTCCGTTCAGCAATTGATGTATCGCCGCGAAGCCCATTAACTTGCGCCCACCCTGTCATGCCGCCTTTTTCGTGATGGCGCTCCATATAACGGGGAACGGTCTTACGGAATTGGGCAACATAATGCGCTTGCTCCGGCCTCGGTCCAACTAAACTCATTTCACCAATGAGTACATTGATCAAATTGGGCAATTCGTCCACTTCAATTTTGCGAATAAGGGTTCCTAATTTTGTTTGACGTGGATCGTTATCCGTTGTCCAACCAGGACCGTGCTTCTCCGCATCACGGCGCATCGAGCGGAACTTCAACATTCTAAATGGTTTACCATCTAAACCCATGCGCTCTTGGACAAAAAATGCTGGTCCAGGCGACTCCAATTTGATGCCTACGGCAACCAATAGCATGAGAGGAGAAAGCAACACCAAACCAATTGTGGCTCCGATAATATCCATTGCCCGCTTAAAAATAAGTAGATAACCACGTAAAGCATAATCACGGACTGAAAGCAGAGGCAACCCACCTAAAGCATCTATACTCGCTTGCGACGTTGTATATTGAAAAACATCGGGGAAAATTTTGATTGAAACACGACCACGCTCACAATAAGACATGACTCGAACTGTTTCTCGTTGTCCCTTTTCTGGAATCGCAATGATAACTTCGTCTACCCCATAGGTCTCAATAATCTCCGGTAAATCCTCAGGTGCGCCCAAAACAGGCAAATCCATAAAGTCAGAACCGGCATCTAAGCCATTGACAACTCCAACAAGATCATACCCTAACGTTGGCGCCCATTGCACACGCTGTACAATTAACTTCGCCATATCGCCAGTCCCCACAATGATCAAGCGATCTTTTCCCCACCCACGATCTTGGAGACGATTACGCATCGCTTGATGAGCAATGCGCCCTAAAGTTAACAAGATAATTGAAAATAGCCAGGAATAAACAATCATGGCACGGGGGTAATCTAAAATAACATTATTATTTTTGAAAGCGATAGTAGCAAGGGCAACAGCAATCAATGATCCTATGGTAACAGATAAAACCACATAATAAATTTGATCAACGCGGGAGGCCGCACGAGGAATATAGTATTGCCGATACATAAAGAGGGCGACAACAATGCATATAACTTGAAAAGCCCAAATGCCTGAATAAGTTGTTATTGGATAGATTGCAACCAATTCATCTGGCCAGGCAAGACTGGTACGTAATTGGTACGCTAAAATAAAGCCAACAGAAATTAATACAATATCTAGCGCAACCAATGAAAGTGTATAAATTGTGCGGATTTTTTGTGTCGTCATAGCTCTCATTATCCCACAAGGACATACATGCCCCCCATTGTAACAAACTGCACAATTGCATCAAGCAAAGCGCCCGTCGATTGCCCACTGTTTAGCATCCTCTTAATCTATGTCAACGCTATGTTAATAAATTGACTTATAATCACCCTTACATTGACAAATTTTAGCAACTTATGGAGAGTTTCATGGAAACAAAAAAACGTATCCCAACAGGCTTGATGGTCTTTTACGTCGCAGCTTTGGCCTTCTGCATAGGATATCTGTTTGGCCAATCGCCAATTGCCCCACTCAATGTCTTTAACCAGAATTTGGCAAACATCAATGCGGAAAATCCAGAAGATTTAGCAGCCTTTAGCGAAGTATGGGATTTGCTCCATGAACGTTATTATCAACAACCGTTAGATGATACCCTACTTGTGGAAGGTGCGATTGACGGCATGTTAGCAACGCTTGAAGACGACCACACACGTTATCTCTCACCTCAGGACCAAAAAGCAGCAGAAGAATCGATGTCGGGCGAATTTCAGGGGATAGGGGCCGAAGTAGAAGGTGTTGACGGTAATATTACCATTGTTTCCCCAATTGACGGCTCGCCTGCAGAAGCAGCAGGATTACAACCCGGCGATATTTTGCAAGAAGCAAATGGGACAGTATTAACAGGGATGGATGTTTCTGATGCTGCTGCTTTGGTCCGTGGGCCAGCAGGCACAACCGTCACTTTGGTTATTGTCCGTGATGGAGAACCATTTACGGTAGAAATTACGCGTGATGTGATCAAATTGGCAAGTGCTCGTGGTGAAATGTTGGAAGACGACATTGCTTATGTTCGCCTCAGCCGCTTCGCGACAAATACGGCCGAAGAATTGGATGGTATTTTGCCTGAATTGATGGCACAAAATCCGGCTGGACTTATTTTGGATCTGCGTCGTAATCCGGGTGGGGCTTTGGACACGACTGTGGAAATTGCTGATGAGTTTTTAGATGAAGGGATTGTCTTGGTTGAACGCTTTGGAGACGGCCGTTTACGTGAATTCGAATCCACAGATAAAGGTATTGCTGAAGATGTGCCCCTTGTTGTGCTCATCGATGAAGGGAGTGCAAGCGCATCTGAGGTGCTTTCTGGTGCCATTCAAGACACTGAACGAGGCATTTTAATCGGGCAACAATCATTTGGGAAGGGAACTGTGCAAACATGGCACACACTTTCAAACTTTGGCGGGGTTCGGGTCACGATTGCCGAATGGCTTACCCCTGATCAAGATTCAATCCATAAAGTGGGGCTAGAGCCTGATTATTTCATCCCTCTTGGTGAATCACGTGACGAAGATCCGCAGCTGCAAGCAGCCATCGATTATCTTCGTGGAGAAACGATCATCAGTGTGCCACCAGAGCCCGAAATGGCGGAAGACGAAAATTAGAAGCCGTAAGATTGGTTCAATTTCGGAAATTGAACCAATCTACATCAAAAGAGTCTAATTTTGAATTGTTGGCAAGAAAATTTGGGAGTTCACTTCTAAAAACGGATTCGAAAATTTTGTGTCTGTAATAAACGCATTATCAGTCAAGGTATTCAGAAAAGCTATCAAATCCGATTTCTCTTGTTCGCTTAAATTTAAGCGTCGGGGCTGCCCATTGCCGTTTTCTAATTGGGGATCGAGATTGGGATGAGGTTGAACACCGCTATTATAAAATTCAACCACTTCTGCTAAGGTTTGGAAACGGCCGTCATGCATATACGGTCCGGTCAAAGCAATGTTCCGTAACGAAGGTGCTTTAAATTCAGCCCCACCAGCACCATCATCAACTGTGGTTGCATCAAGACCATTGTTGCGTGCTTGGTTCGATACAATTGCCTCTGTACCATGACAAGCGCCACAATTGCCTTCATTGCGGTCAAAAAAGATGCGACGACCCCGATTCTCTTCACGTGTGTAGTTTTCAAAATTCGTTTGTAGGCCCTCATCATATTTGGATTGATATGAAACCATGGAACGCACAAATTGAGCCAAAGCCAAAGAAATACGATTACTCGTTACCGTTGGTGATCCAAAGGCGTCATCAAAAAGCTCAGGATAATACGGTTGCGCAGACACCTTGTTGACTAACTCATTCAACGTCAGACCCATCTCAACAGAATCCTGAATGGGCATTAACACTTGATCTTCCAATGTATCGGCACGCTCATCCCAAAAGAAATGACCATTGCGATAATAACGGGCATTCGCCAGACCCATCGAGTTTCGCCCTGTTAAGCCACCTTCGAATCCAAGACTAAATTGTGCCGAATCAGAAAATCCATCTGCTTGTATATGACAGGATCCGCAGGAAATGGTGTTATTGGCAGACAAATTGACATCATAGAACAACACACGTCCTAACGTTGCGCCTGCATCTGTTACAGGATTATTTTGCGGTGTATTGTCCGCATTACGCACGCGATCTTC
>JBNKHS010000142.1:0-10060 GCA_050290485.1 Promineifilaceae bacterium (SeqCode)
TGTAAACAAGGGCAGCCGAAACAGAAAGGAGTGCACCCACTTCCTGTGGTCTATGACCGAGATGGAGCAAACGAATCATTTGTGCTCGTTGTCTGACCCGCAAATTGGGGTGGTTTTTGATGGCGGTTTCGATTTGTTGAAGTTGTTCAGTTGTTAAGGTGTAATTGATTTTCTTGGGCATGATAACAATCATGCCATCTTTATCGATTTATTTCAAGTTTCTTTTTGTACTTTACTTAACTATTCACCATGTAATTGTAATAAAATGAAACCAACTTTCTGCCTAAAAATATTTGGCAGAAAATTGATATTATGGAGGATGATGTATGTCAAAAATTAACCCACCATTTAGAGCCGATCACGTAGGTAGTTTGTTAAGGCCGCCGGAATTATTGACCGCACGGCAACGCTTTTTTAATGGCGAAATATCCGCCGAAGCATTGCGTCAAGTTGAAGATAAAGCCATCGCCACTGAAGTAAAACAGCTGGAATCATTAGGAATGCAGAGTATCACCGATGGTGAGTTCCGCCGCACCTTCTTTCATCTTGACTTTTTAGAAAAGCTGGATGGGGTGTCCGTAACTGGAGCAATCGAAGCCAGTTCAGATGCGCAAGAAACGGTCGGTTTTACACCGCCGAAACTGAGTGTGACGGGCAAACTACGTCACGCACGAAACATCCAGGTTGATGATTTCAAATATCTGCAATCACAAGTAACGAAAATGCCTAAAGTATCCATTCCCTCCCCAACGATGGTTCATTTTCGAGGTGGACGCAAAGCAATTGATATTGAGGCATATCCTGATATGGATGAATTTTTTGAAGATTTGGCGCAATGTTACCGCGATGAAATTAACGCCCTCTATCAAGCGGGTTGTCGCTACATTCAAATGGATGATACCAATTTGGCTTACCTGTGTGACCCCAAGATGCGCGCCGGAGCAATTGAGCGCGGAGACGATCCCAATGAACTCCCGCGCACCTATGCGGCTTTGATCAATTCGGCGATTGATGACCGACCTGAAGATTTGACTGTTGGTGTACATTTATGCCGAGGTAACTTTCGCAGCACTTGGTTCGCTGAAGGTAGTTACGAACCTGTGGCCGAGGTTTTGTTTAACGAACTGAATGTGGATGCTTACTTTTTAGAGTATGATGACGAACGCTCAGGTGATTTTTCGCCCCTGCGTTTTGTTCCCAAGCACAAAACAGTCGTTCTCGGTTTGGTTACCACCAAAGTGCCCCAATTAGAGCCAAAACAGGAGTTGATTGCGCGGGTGAATGAAGCTGCCCAATTCATGCCTTTGGAAAACCTATGCTTGAGCCCGCAATGTGGCTTTTCGAGTACGGTTCATGGCAACGATCTGACAGCTGATGAACAATGGGCCAAGCTGTCGCTGGTTGTGGAAACCGCTCGTGAGATTTGGGGTGATTAGTCAATCAGATGAGCTTTTCGCCGACCGATTCCCGAATTTTTGGGCCCTTGTTTCGTGATGATGAAGTGGCGACCATCTTTACTGATGAGCATTTTGTGCGGTTGATGGTTGAGGTGGAGATCGCCCTGGCGCGTGTGCAGGGGCGATTGGGTGTAATTCCTCCTCAGGCAGCAGAGCAGATCGAAGCTAAGCTCACTACGTTTACGGCCGATTTTGCGCAAATTGAAGCGGGTATTGAAAAAGCTGGCGTGCCCATCATTGCCTTGGTCAAACAACTGGAACAGCACATCGGCGGGGATGCAGCCGCTTACATCCATTGGGGGGCAACGACGCAGGATATTATGGATACGGCCGTTATCCTGCAAAGCAGCGCCGCCCTAGATCTCATGGAGACGAGCCTGTACACCTTGATCGAAAATCTGGCGCAAATGGTGGAGCAACATCGGGACACGCTGTTAGCGGGACGCACCCATTCGCAACATGCCCTGCCGATCACGTTTGGTTTGAAAGTGGCGGGTTGGCTGGCTCCCCTTTTGCGCCACATGCAACGTTTAAGCGAATTGAAACCGCGTTTATTGGTGGTCCAGCTTGGCGGTGCGGCAGGAACATTGGCGTCATTGGGAAATAATGGTACGGCCGTACAGCAAGTGCTGGCCCAAGAATTAAAGTTGGGTGTGCCTTTGATGCCCTGGCATACCCAACGAGACAATCTTATTGAGCTAGCGGGATGGTTATCTTTGGTCAATGGTAGTTTGGCCAAAATGGCACAAGACATCATTCTCATGGCCCAATCGGAGGTGGCTGAACTGCGAGAAACAGCAGATTCTGGCCGAGGGGGATCAAGCACCTTGCCGCAAAAGAGCAATCCCATCATCAGTGAAGGGATCATTGCCGCAGCACGCACCAATGCTTCCCATTTGTCAGCCATG
This sequence comes from Promineifilaceae bacterium (SeqCode), assembly GCA_050290485.1. Classification (GTDB taxonomy): domain Bacteria; phylum Chloroflexota; class Anaerolineae; order Promineifilales; family Promineifilaceae; genus JBNKHS01. The sequence continues at coordinate 2,366 of JBNKHS010000142.1, forward strand.
CAGCAAGCTGCTATTCAGGAACATGAACGCGCCACGCATGGTTGGCAGATGGAGTGGTTGAATTTGCCGCAGATGTTTGCATTAACGGCCGTATCGCTCAAAAAAGCCGTCTTTCTCAGCCAAAACTTGGTCGTGGATAGGCAACGTATGCAAGAAAACATATCCCGATCCAATGGACTGATGTTGGCCGAAGCCGCCACCTTTGCTTTAAGTGCGCACATGGATCGATTGGAAGCAAAATCGCTTGTAGGCAAAGGATGTCAAACGGCGTTGGCGCAGAATAAGCATTTGGTGGATGTGTTGCAAGAAATGACCAGCGTTTCACTCGATTGGCATGCATTACGGGACGAAGCAAATTATTTGGGCGCCACGACTACGTTCATTGATCAAATTTTGCAAGCTGTAAAAGAGATGCAAAAGCCAGTAAGCTAATCTTAAGAAGCCGCTTCTTTTTTTGCTTTATAGGATTTCGTTGGGTTGCAATCATTTTTGATAGTGCGTGGTGCGTGGCGCGTAAAATGTCTCGACTAAGATTTACGCACTACGCACTATTTTTGTTAATTACCCCTGCTACTCTCAAAGAGCCAATTTTTTACAGCAAGACAGCTAGAGCCTGACAAATAGGTGATTCACATATCTGGTTACATCATTACAATCCTGTAGTCGGTAAGCGTTTTTAGGCGCTTTTTAAGCGCTCGCTCAATTATGCTGAGCACTCATTTAAACGCTGCATACAAAATAGATTACAGGAGATCTAAATGAAACAATTAAAGATAACCATTTTATTGGTAATCGTATTTTCACTATTTTTAGTTGCTTGTGGAGGCGGTGATGAACCCGCAGCCGAAGGCGACAATGGGGACACCTCAGCAGAAACACGTAATGAAGAAGAAACAGGTGATACGGCCGTTTCGCTTGAAGATGAAATACGTGTAGATGAAGGTGGCTATGCCTTTCAACCCCCAACAGGTTATGAAGTCAATGTTGACTTTATTTTTGCAGAATTAAGCGTGGCCGATGATGCTGACACACAAATTAGCATCATTGGCACACCATTTGACGATGGTATGACCATTGATACGATGTATGAAGCCTTTTCTACTGAGTTTGGGAATGATGATTCAGTAAACTTGGGCGAACGTGAAGCGATCACAATCAATGGGTTAGAAGGTTTTTCCGTTTCCATGTCTGGCGATGACGATGGAACGGCCGTGCAAGGCAGGCTCGTTGCTTTAGGCAATGATACACAAGGCGTGTTTGTCTTTGGCGGTGCGGAAACTGACAAATGGGATGACGAAGTTGCGGCACAATTTGATGCCGTAATTAACAGCATTACCCTGTTTGAAGCAACAGAAGCGGCTGTAGAAGAATCAACCACAGCAGAAGAGCCTGTGGAATCTGATACAGCAGAAGTAGAAGAAGAGACCAGCGCAGAAACTGATGAAGCTGAACAATCTGCCGCAACTGAAACAGAAGCTGAAGAAAGTGAAGCTGCTGCCGTTCCTGCTGTTTTGCCAGTCGGTTCCACAGAAGCTGGATTTGCCTGTTTTGGCAGCACAGGTAATGGTATGACCTGTCTGACAGCTGATGGTGAATGGCAACAATATACACGCGACAATTCTAATTTAGGCAGTAACTTTGTTGCCGACATGGCTGTTTGTCCCGACGGAACGATGCTCATTGCGCACAGTGATGGCGTCTCTGCCTTTGATGGCACAGAATTCCGTGAATATGAAAGTGGTTGGGGATATGGCAGTCCTGAAGGTGTTGCTTGTACCGCAGAAGGCAATATTTGGGTTGCCCATTTTGGAGGCGCGAGCTTCTACGATGGTTCCTCTTGGACAACTTTTGCATCAGCTGAACATTTAGCTACTGGCGATCAAGCGTCTGATCTGGTTAATGATGTTGTTTTAGACGGTGAAGGCAATGTTTGGGTCCTGACCTCTAACGCCATTGCTATGTATGATGGCTCGGCTTGGACGCGTTATCAATTGGGCGAAGGCTTGAGTGACAAATATTTCTTTGACCAATTAACCGTAGATGGAAACGGCCGTCCCTGGGCCTTGCACAGTAACGGGTTGCTCCAATTTGATGGTTCTGAATGGGTTAATCATGAAAATAGCGACTTTTTCTCTTCAGAAGCATTTGCGATTGACCTCAATGGCAACTATTGGTTAGCGACTTACAGCAATGGTTTATACAGTTATGACGGCAGTACATGGTCACAAACCAATATGAGCAACAGTGGTTTGAGTTCTGATGGTGGACGGGCTGTCGCCTTTGACAATAACGGCCGTCTTTATGTGGGCACAGTATATGGTTTAAACATTCTTGATGGCGACTCATGGACAACCTACAACATGGATTCTGCCGACCTGATTGATCACAACATCACGGCAATTGGCGTTGTCAATGGTGGCCCAACGTTGCCCAAACTGATGGACAAAGAAAATGGTTCTGTAACTGGCTCATTTGAAGAAGCTGGCGCTCCGTTGGCTGAATCTGCCGTTGAATTATGTGTGCGCGAACTGTACAGCAGCTATAGCGGCGACACGCCTTGCGAAGATCAAGCCATGTATTACACCACAACCACAGATGCCAATGGTGCTTTTGTATTCGAAGACATTCCTGTCGGTATCTATTACATCGTGTTTGAAACATCTGATGGTTGGGGCAAACTAACGGACGAATATGGTATTGGGTCTGAAGCTGTGCCTGTAAATCCGGGTGAAACGACAGATGTTGGTTTAATTGGATTGGCTAGCGACTAATTTTGTTCATTTCATTATCAACGTATGAAGCATTTTTCCAGAACAACCATAAAATATAAAGCTTGGCACAAGTGCATCATACTTTTAGATAATACGTAACAATTAGGTTAGGTAAGGCGGATTGCCAATCCGCCTCTAAAAAAACACGACTTTTAACCAAAATAATAAAAAAGCCCTGAACTGTTTTGTTTAGGGCTTTTTTTGTTTAAAATGCGTTTTCGTTTTTGCTGGCAACGCGGCGTTTGAAGTAAAACTCGTTAACGCCCTGCCCTACAGTGTTAACAGTAACCAGTTCCCATCCATTTCGTCCCATTTCGGTCAGAGCTGTTAAACGGCCGTTTACAGGTGGTGTTTCTATCTTATGACTATATGAAATCGTGAACTGCACCCGTTCTTCTGTTTCCAATGCACTCAAAATACAATATTCCCAATGATCCATCTCATTAACTCCAAACTCTCAAAGTACTAATCAGTTATTTTGTTTTTCCTCATCTATCTGCATAATAAAAGGATACGCGCTTAATAAGCGCCTAAATGGAGTTTTATGCATGGAGCTTAACGAAGTGAGCAAGCGAACAATTCAGTTATTTGGTGGGTTGGCCATCAAACAAGACACACAACCAATTCCTAAACTCATCTCGCGTAAAGCTGATATTTTACTCGCTTATCTGGCCCAAGAACGGCGAATTCATAGCCGAGAAGCGTTAGCCACCCTACTTTGGGATGATCGCTCACAAAAACAAGCCTTGTCCAACTTACGTACCTTACTAACCAGTTTACGCAAACAAGCCAACGCCTTTGTGCAAATCACCAATAAAACGTTGCAAATTCAAGACGAAGTTGTTACTGATACACACCTCTTTATGGAACAACTGCATGCGGCAGAGAATGCGTGGCCTAGCGAATTATCTGTAACGCAGTTAGAAGAAGCGTTAACTTTATATCGGGGTGATTTTTTAGAAGGGGTTTTGCTTGCCAACAGTCTGGAATTAGAAAATTGGATTCAAACAACGCGTGAACAGCTGCGGCAAAAAGTTTTGATGGCACGGCAAAAGCTGCTCGCTCATTATTTGTGCCAAGGGGCTTACCATGATGGCCTGCGCCATGGTTCTATTTTGCTCGAAATGGATCCATGGGATGAAAACGTCCATCGTCAGATGATGCAGCTTTACGCTTACAGCGGCCAACGCCAAGCAGCTTTAGCGCAATACGAAACCTGTGTTAACTTACTAGATACGGAGTTAGGTCTTGCGCCAGCACCAGAAACAACCGACTTGTATGAGCGTATTCAAACGGCCGTTTCCACATCCTCAAATTTACCAGCATTTGTGACCACATTCATTGGCCGCGAACAAGAATTAGGCCTTTGCATCCAACATTTGCGCAATCCTGACTGCCGCTTACTTACTATTGTGGGGCTGGGCGGCATTGGCAAGACAAGATTGGCGCTGCAAGCTGCTTCGTCTTTGCAAATGGACTTCATCAACGGCTGCCATTTTGTGTCTTTGGCAGCTGTCGAATCGGTAGATGAAGTGGCCATGGCCATCGTTGAAGCCATAGATGCCCCTTTTGTGGCCGCCAATGTCGAAACACAACTACTAGATTATTTACGCAACAAAGAAATGCTCATCATCCTTGATAATTTTGAGCATCTGTTGAATGCTTCCAGCTTGCTGCTTTCAATTCTGCAAACCGCACCGAACGTCAAGTTCTTCATCACGTCTCGTGTGCGCTTGAATATACGCCCAGAGTGGCTCCTCGAACTGTCCGGTCTAGCTTACCCTATCGATCTCGGTATCAATTGTGAGCAATGTGCTGCAGTGCAGTTATTTTGGCAGCGAGCTCGGGTGATCATGCCTGAATTTGAATTGACTCAGGCAATTGCCCCGAGTGTCAATCGTATTTGTCAAATTGTGCGTGGGCTTCCATTGGGAATTGAACTGGCGGCAGCATGGATTCGTGTCTTGTCGCCTGCACAGATTGCGCAACAAATTGAGCAAAATCTTGATCTGCTTGCGACCCGTGCGCGGGATGTTCCTGAACGCCAACAAAGTTTAACGGCCGTATTTGATTCTGTGTGGCATTTGCTGGATGAAAACGAGCAACAAGTCTTTGCCCAATTAAGTGTTTTTCATGGCAGTTTCGACCTAACCGCCTTTCTCCAAATCACAGGGGCATCCCCGTGGACCTTGGCTGCCTTAGTCGAAAAATCGCTACTGCAAAAAGATGATCAGCAGCAAACCCAAAGCCGCTACCATCTTGTGGAGTTGTTACGTTTATATAGCACAACCAAACGAACGTCCGTACTGCTCGATGACACGCAGGTTCGGCAACAACATAGTGATTACTATCTCGCCTTTTTGCAGGAGAAAGGGTCCCAAATAAACAGCCAATTCCAACCGAAAATTATCCATTCAATCGGGCAAGAGCGCGAAAATATCCGTGCCGCTTGGTTGTGGGCTGTGCAGCAAAGCGATATTGATCAAATCAGAGAAAGCATTGCTGGATTGGTGCAATTTTATCTGTGCCGTGGGCCATATCAGGAAGGACTAAGATTGATGCAGACAGCAGTAGAAAAGGTAAAGTCCTTACCGGAAACGTCAGCACATCAGGAAACGCTGGCTAATCTTTATCTTACACAGGGTCGCCTGTGGCAAGAAGCAAGCCAACTCGATGATGCCGAAATGGCGTTACAAGCTGCGGCAGGGTGCTTGGCAAATCTGGAAGCACCGATATTGAACACGATGCTTGAGATGGAATACGGCCGTCTTTCCTGGCGCAAAAGTATGCATGAAACGGCCGTAAAACATTCCCAATCAGCCCTGATAGCGAGTCGAGAACTCAATCTGCAAAATGTAGCAGCCGATGCCCTGCGTATGTTGGGGGCGGTTGCTGTCGAACATGCCAACTATCAAGATGCTGAGGTTTTTTACAAAGAAGCACTCGAAATTGCCCAAAAATGTAGTGACCGCATTAATGAAGCAAAAGTGATTAACAATCTTGGCGTTTGTTATACAGAAATTGGTGATTTCGACCAGGCACAACGCTATCACCAACGCTCTTTAGAAATGCGTCTACAACTTGGGGATCAACGCGGCGAAGGTTCAGCACTCAACAATCTTGGTATTTTAGCTTTGGGGCGTGAACAATATCAAAAAGCACAAACCTATTTTGAACAAAGTCGTCAAACGCGGCAATCACTGGGAGATCGGCGTGGGGAAAGTCTTGTCATCATGAATTTGGCGCGAGTGTATGGTTATTTGGGCAATTACAAACAGGCGCATGCTTTATTGGCTGAAGCATTAGCGGCTGCTCGTAAAGCAAACTCCTCCTTCATAGAAAGTCAGGTGTTGGTGATTTCAACGCTGGTTGCCGGGCAATCAGGTGATTATGAAAACGCATACAGGTATGCCAATGAAGCCCTCAAACTGGCCGAAATTCACCATCGGCGTTCGCTTAAAGGGCATATCGGCTTTTGGATAGGGCAATCCTTACTTGGATGTGGGCAAATTGCGGAAGCCTATCAGCAACTTGAAGAAACACTGGTATTACGAGAGGCTTTGGGCGAGATTAATCTAATCGTTGAGTCTCAAGCTGGATTGGCAAGTGCGTTTTTAGCACAAAATAGAATCGACAAGGCTCTTTCACAAATTGAGCCTGTTTTAGTTCACTTACAAACACACGGTTTAGAAGGCACAGATGATCCCTCACGTATTCGCCTTACATGTTGCCAAGTTTTAAGGGCTAGGCAAGATCCACGTGCTAGCGCGTTCATAGAAAATGTTTACAACCATTTACAAACACAAGCCAACGATATTGAGGAGCGCAAACAAAGGCAAATCTTTTTAGAAAATGTTCCTGCACATGCCCAAATAGTTTCCATCTATCAACAGCAAATATAGTAGATAGATGTGGGATATGTACATCCCACATACACTTAAACAAGCAATTTTGTGTAAAGCTCGTTATTAAATCCGACAACAAAGGTATCGTTTATTTTTAGGGTGGGTGCACGCAAATTGCCACTGCGCCCAATTGCTTTAGTGAGAATAGCTTCTTTATTTTCTTCTGTTGGGGCCCATTCATTTATTTTACGGCCGTTTATGACGTAAACAATTTCGGCATTGGCAAATAGCTCCCAAGCTTCTTCTGCTTCAATACGCTCTTTACGTGCGTTCACTTCCTTATCAATTTGAATATCGTGTGACCCGAGAAACTCCCGAGTTTTGCCACATGTGTTTCAACTATTGCGCAAAAATGCCCAAGACACATTCATAGAATCACTCCTTTATGGTTTATCAAATTTTAGCAAACTTATAGCACGCTATGATAATATTAACCACCATTTGTGGAGTCAGTTATTGAATTCTAGCTCTGTTGCAAGTCTTACGAATGTGCCTCTAATAGAGAATTTCAAGAAGTCTTTATTAGCTCAAGGCCTTTTTACTCATCACCCTAATTGATTGACAGCCTGACCGCTGTTCGTAATTGGCCATCAATTTCCACCTCCACAAAAGAGGGTGAAAAGAGAATGAATTTCCCTTCTTCTGCTAGGTATCCTTTGGCAATCGTTATTGCTTTAACAGCTTGGTTTACCGCACCTGCACCAATCGCCTGTACTTCAGCACAGCTGTTCTCTCGATACATCCCTGCAATCGCGCCGGCGACTGATGCTGTTCGTGAGCGGGAAGCTACTTTGATTACATCCATCGTGTTTGTTTCCAATGATGGCATTTGCTTGTGGAAATACCATCAACCCCACTTATTCAGCTGTACTCATGAGCTGTTCGGTACAATTGGCAGCAACATTGTTCTCTGGGCCTTCTTCCCCCGGCATTGTTGCCCAACCCTGCTCGGCAACATACGAGTTACGTTGATAAGAACTACTTAGCGCCTTCAATTCAAGAAGCTTCTCATCTTTCTG
>JBNKHS010000143.1:0-10011 GCA_050290485.1 Promineifilaceae bacterium (SeqCode)
GGAGGAAGAATTACAAGCAGAATATGGTCACATAAGTAGTAATGGAAATGAAAAACATGAAGTTATCTTGACCTGTAAAATTGGTCGAGTTTGCTATGTTTTAACACGTCAACAATTATCGGTTGAACACGAAACTGTTGTTTTAAGTCCGCGAGAACAAGAAATCATTCGTTTGGTTATTGACGGAGCATCAAATAAAGAGGTCGCGCATATTTTGGAGATTAGCCCCTATACGGTTGCAACTCATTTACGCCGCGTGTTTGCTAAGCTTGGGGTTGGCACACGTGCAGAAATGGTCGCGGCCGTTTTGCGTGAGGATATGTTGCCATTGGAAAAGAACCCCCCGCCACCTCAAGTTAAACTGCATGATAATACAAGAGTAAGTCGTTTGATGGCTGGTTATTAGGTAGTGTTTGTCGGAAATAAAATAATTGGTGACTGTTTTTTGCAGGGTTATCAAAGTATTTGGTAGGAGGCGGATTGCCAATCCGCCCTACAATTGGTGTCACTCCTTAAATTCCAAATGGCTTATAAAGCCTAGGGTTTGATGTATTGGGTAATGTTGTTGTAGATACCACCTGACTGCTCGTGCGATTCTAATACGCCTCCGAAACTTGTTCCTGTGTGTGCTGAATCAACTTGTACATAAATGAGATCTTCTTCGTTAAAGGTGCCGCTGTAGTTGCTTTTTTCTGGCGTTAAGCTGGGATGATTTAAGGTTAGCGTGATTTGTCCACCGGGAACTAAGGGGGCAATATTTGTGATCCCCCAAACAATGCCTTCTGTGCCGACAACGTGCCATACTTGATTAACGGCCGTTGGTGCCGTTGTCGGGTTGATGTAGAGATCGACCCAGAATGTGTCTAACACTGGCCCGTTGCCGATGTTGGTAATGACAATGGAGACATCATGGGTACTGACATCTATGCTTTGTATGATGAGATCTGGTGCGGTTTGTTGTTGTTTGAAGATAATGGGCATGAAGATAGTGTAATTGTAAATATCACTAATGTTAACGGTGACATCGTTAATCAATATGTTGTTGTAGTTACTGTCGTTGCTAGTAGCGATGTGAGTGATGAGATCGGTGTGCCATCCTTCAATGTCGCTGTCTAAAACGGCCGTAACGGATACTTGCTGTGCGACTTGCCAATTGGCTGGGGTGAATGTGAGCGAAGTGGGGGAGACAGTCGTTTCACCATTTGTGCTTATGGTGACGGTTACGGCATCTGTGGGTTCCGTTGTTAACCAAACCGCATAATTGTCACTGCTGCCCTCAGTTAGATTGAGGGTCGTAGGGACAACCAAGATTTCTGGCAAGGCTTCTTCACTGAGGATGATCAATGTTGCTGGATTGATGATACCGCTTTCCCCATTGATAACATTTTGTAAGGTGAGGGTCACGGTTTCTGCAGGTTCAAAGATCACGTCGTCCAGAATGGGAATGGTGAATGTGAGGACGGTTGTGCCTGCAGTGAAGGTGAGTGTGCCGGAAACGGCCGTATAATCTGCGCCAGCAACGGCCGTATTGTCATCAGTACGGTAATCAACCATAACATCCTGGGCTGATGGATTTTGTAAGGTGACGGTAATGGTTGCCGTTCCATCTGCTTCGGCAACGAGATACGCGGTATCGCTGAATTCAACAAAGACATCATCATCGACAATGGTTAAGGTCGCCTCATCTCGTGAGGGCACTAAAGAGGCCCCTTGCGGTGTGGAGAGGGAAATTTGCACAGTTTCATCATCTTCAACCAGATAATCATCAAGGATGGTGATGGGGAACGATGCTTCTGTTTGTCCTGCTGGAATGGTGATGATGCCGGACGCCGCGATGTAATCTAAACCATCGGTAGCGGTGCCATTCGTGAGACTGTAAACGGCCGTACTGTCTGCCCACGGATTCGGCACGTCAAGCGTGACGGTGATCAGTGCCGTGCCATCCCGTTCAATTGTTGTGAAGTTGGCTGCCGCAAAAGAGAGGCTGGGCACATCAACCAGCACCGCAACTTGGTCTTGATTGTTGGCTTGATTTGTGTCGCCACTCGTTGGGCCAATCTGGACGGTGTTGGTAAAGGTGGTGTCGCTGCTAAGCTGCGGATCAACGATGCCACTCACGGCAATCACGCCACCTTCAAGGTAGGCTAAATCTTCTACGTCCCATGTATAGGTCATCACACCACTGTTTGTTTGCACAATTGAAGCTCCGCCACTAGTGAAACCTGTATTTTGTAGTAGGGTAGGTAAGGTATCTGTAATTTTTACATTTTGGGCAAGGTGCTGACCTACGTTGGTGTAGACAATGGTATAAGTGATCGGTTGCCCCGGAAGCACATTTCCGGATGGGAATACATATTTGGCAATATCTAAATCAAAGGAGACTTCGTCCATTCCTATGTCGAATTGGGTGTCGGTGGGGCGGATGTCCCCTTCAAAATCGAGGAACACGCCAGCATTGATGCCATTGTTAACAGCGGGAGATAGGTTCGAAATATGATAATCGCGGTTGGCTGGATCGAGGAATAGGGGGTTCCCGTTTTGATGACCAACGTTGCCCGCGATGCTGCCCAGTTGGTTTGTGCCATTGCCAAAATACAAGTTGAAATCGCTGGCAACGGTACCACTGATGTTTTGCAGACCAACAGAGTGGCTGGTGACGATGTTGTTGGTGAGGGTAACGGGCCCGGTGATCACCAATACGGCCGTATTTGGGTTGACTGCTGCCTCGCCGACAATGGTGTTATGTATCAGCTCAAGCGGGCGTCTTGTGCTGCTGACGTAAATGGCAGCGCCATCGTCTGTGGATTGATTGCCGACAAACAAGCTGTTAAACATGCGGTTGGGGTCCGTCCCGCCACTGGTTGTAAAGGCGAGTCCCCCGCCGAGTGCGGCCTCATTGTTGATAAATCTTGTGTTACTAATCGTAAAAATGCGTCCTTGCCAACTCCCGCCACCCAATCCTTGAGCTGTGTTGTTTTCAAAGTGAGCATCTTCGAAGAATCCTCTAAAGTTCACCGCAACCCCACCGCCGTTTACGCCAGCGGTGTTGGTCAGAATTTGTGTGTTGTTTAAGGTGGCTGTGCTGTGGGCATACAGTCCGCCTCCACTACCGGCAACTGTTTCATTTTGCAATAACGTGCTGTTACTTAAGTTAATATCACTATTCACAAACGCGCCACCGCCGTTTAGTTGGGCGCGATTATTTATAAATTGAGCGTTGGAACCAATAAGGCCCCCGTTCATGTTTAATCCACCACCTTGTCCTTCCAGGCTGCTGTTATTAAGAAACAGCCCATTTTCCATGACAATGTTGCCCGATGCATGATTGAGCGCTCCTCCATTGAGGCGGGCTGTGTTGCTCAGGAATTGGGTGTTGGTCATGGCTAAGACTTCAGGGAAACTGGTAGAGGAACTCATGGCGCCACCACTGCCCTCACTGCTGTTTTCTTGGAAGATCACATTATCCATAAGGATTGCACCGAAAGAGTTGACCGCACCACCACCACTAAAATTAGCTCGATTATATTGGAAACGGCCGTTTGTGATCATCATTCCTTCGTTGGCAAATAACCCACCACCTGCGCCAAAATTACCATCGACAACATTGCTGATAAAATCAACGTTGTTTAGAGTGATTTGCTCAGCGGCAAAAAGGCCACCGCCGCGCACGGTGTTTGTGGAAACGGCCGTATTGCTAATAAACAATGTGTCCATTAGGGTGAGTGCTCCACCAGTGTACATGCCGCCACCCACATTGGATACTTGATTGCCCTGAAACAGGTTGCCCTCTCCTGTTGTTGCCAATATGGCCATGACGCCCCCTCCGCGAACGGCCGTGTTGCTGATGAATTGTGTATTGGTTAAAGCAAGATTGTTGAAAACGTATAGGCCGCCTCCCCCAAAGCTTGTGAAAGAAAAGCTCCCATCTGCTTGATTGCTTGTAAATAGACTACCACTTATGGTTGCAGCACCTTGCACATGTGCGCCCCCGCCATTGGTCTGGGCGTAATTGTTGACAAATGCTGTTTCATCTAAAATCAGATCACCTTGCGTCCAAACACCCCCACCCCCATTTTCGAACAACACAAATGAGCCATCCAGTTCTGGGGCGAATGATTGATTGTCTTCAAAACGGCCGTTTTTGATGGTGGTAGAAATGATAGGACTTGAAGAATACAATCCACCTCCATTTTCTAACGCTGTGTTACTCATAAAATCCGTATCCGTAATATAAGTGTTTGCCAGCGTAAGTCCTACGTAAAGCCCGCCCCCATGCACCTCAGCATCATTGCCAATAAACTGTGCATTGTTTGCAGATAGCTCAAAGCGCGTCATTAAACCGCCTCCGCTCTCGCCACTGCTGTTGTTCAGAAAAAGTGTGTCGGTTAAAGAGATGGTGGACGCATAGATCCCCCCACCGCCATCCGCAAAAGCAGTGATACCGCCTTCCGCCCGATTGCCAATAAAGGAACCCCCTTCAATCGTTGTTGTAATGTTCGAGGAAACCCCACCCCCATTCCCACGGGCACTGTTATTTATAAAATCACTATCCTTTAAGGTTAAACTGCCGCGCACAGGTTCAGTTAGTGATGCCAGTAAAAAGATACCTCCACCATTACAATCTTCGTCAGAATCAATACAGTGGTTGTTTTCAAAACGGCTGTTAACCACAATTAAGTTGGTATTAAACGCATAAACCGCCCCACCATCTGTAATCCCTGAAAAACTATTGTTTTGGGCTGTATTGCTGATAAAGGTCGTGTTGCTAATTAAAACGGTACCACTTAATACCGTATCAAATGAAACACGGAGACCGCCCCCCACATTGTTGAGGCTTATATTTTCTTGAAAGAGGCTGTTTGTCACCGTGATTTCAGCAAAGGCGGAGACTGCACCCCCAGAAAGCGTACTGACGTTGCTGATAAATTGTGTATCGGTAATGGAGGAAGGAGCAAAAAGGGCTAAGGCACCTGATTGTGGGGCACTAGGACCGGGCGATACATTGAGAGCGCTATTTTCCGTAAAAATGCTGCTGACAATATGCGCAGGGGCAAGAGCCACAACACCGCCACCTTCTCGTTCGGCTGTGTTGCTGATTACCTGAACATGGGTGAGGGTTAAGGGGCCAGTGGCCATGATGCCTCCGCCACAATTGCTGCTTAACTCGTCACATAAACCGTCTCCCAAAATTTGTCCGCCAGTTACGATGATATTTTCTAACTGAAAAGGAACCGTATCAGAAATGAGCAAGACCCGGCCGCCACGTTGGGCATCCAGGGTCGTTGGGTTCAGCAAAGGACTAGAGACAATCCAGTTGGTTGTGGTATAGCCACCACGGATGGTTAATGGTTTGCTGATGTATGCAGTTTGCTGAATACCTACACGGGTTTGCACACCTGCACAATACCCTGCTACCTTAACAACATCGTCAACTAAAGCGTTATCGACGGCCGTTTGCACATCAAAATAGGTTGTCCCTCCATCACTCTCCAGCTGTGCAAAACAGGTGCCTACACCTTGTGGAATTAAGCGGATAAATTGGGCAAATGCGGGTTGAAATTGGGCAAAGAGAACAACAAGTAGGAGGGCAGGAAGTATGAATGCAAAAAGAATGTTAGAGAGCCGATTCGTTTGACGCAACATATTTTTCTCCAAAAATCAAATAAAAATCATTACAAAACGATTTTCAAAACGCAGTAGGACAAATGTTGGTGCGTAAAACCCTTACAACTCCCTCAAATTATTCACGACTGGTAAAACAGGGTCTAAGTTACAATGTTTCCTATCTTTGAATACACAATGTAGAGTGTACCATTACTTTGCCAGAGCAATACTTTTCATTTCTCCAATCTTACCCAATTTGCGGGGATGCTCAAAGCTTGACATCTTGAATCCAGCGCTGCATGAGGGGGACTGTGAACGCAAAACGGCCGTTTTCCGTCTGCTTCAAAACATCATGTTGCTGTAATATCGCCAAGCTTTCTTGCACCACAGCGTCATCTAACGTTGTTTGTGCCATTAATTCCTCTGCATTGAGAGGGGCATCACTTTTGGCCAGTGCTTGCATGATTGTTGTCTGCTCACTAAATTCCGATTTTTCTGCTTGCCCCCAAACCCCATTAAAATAGTAGCTCCCCTGATCATAAAAAATCGGCGAATTGATGACTTGATCCACATCTTGGGGTGTAAATTCAGGTGCGCGGATTTCTCCACGTTCAAAAGCAGCTTGATTATAGGTACTAACCAAATTGTAGGCGATGAGCTGCGTTAAATAAGGTTGGCCTTGTACCAGTTCAAAGATGCGATCTACGGTGGCATTTGTAAAGGTAAGTGGAAAATCTTCACTAAAATGGGAGAATAGATTACCAGTTGCCGTACGACTAAAAAAGCTAACACGAATGGGTGTTACACTAGCAAAAAGAGGATTCCAATAATCGGCCGTCATTTCTTCTAATGTATGGAGGCCCGCTAAGGCCAGAATCAGCCAATGTTCACTATGAATAACGCCTCTCAGAAAATCTAAAAATTCAGCATCAACGCGTTTGTCGGCAATCGCCGCCTCGATAAGTTCGAACTCATCAATCGTCAGAATGATTCGCTTGACATTGTTATTCGTGTTTGCGGATGCGGGTTTTGCCGCTTTGAACCAACGTGAGAACCTCCCTTCCTTTTCCGGTTTGTTTGGTGTTGAATCTTTTAGATAGCGACAACATTGCCGTAAAAATCGGTTAAAGGCCGAATACCCATTTTGTGCGAAGGTTGATGTATCCGGTTCAGGAAAATCAGAAATACCAGCGTCTTCTAAGGTATCATAAATAGCTAAAGCGAGATAATTTAGCAACTCCCCAGTGCTTGTGACTCGTCCGACCCGCTGCATTGTTAACCCGGCAACGAGGGTATCCTCCTTAAAATAACGGTGCAGATTTTGTAATATCGACGTTTTCCCCATCCGTCTATGCCCAAAAAGGACAACGGAGTTGACATTATAAGCGGCATCATTTCCCCAAAGCTCTTGCAATTGGGCAAAAATCTCGGCACGCCCGACAAATAAATTGCCAGCGACAGGATTACCAACGACAAAGGGGTTTGTGACTGGCTCAATGATGGTAACTTTCCCCGCCATACTGACCAAAACAGATAGCTCCGCTGCCATTTCTGAGGCTATTTCGTAACGATCTTCTGGATTTTTGGCGAGCGCACGAAAGATGATTTTGTCATAATCAGGAGATAAGTTTGGATTTAAGCTCCGGGGAGAAGGTGGATGGCCGTCTTGAATGCGCTCGCGAATGATGTCTTGGATCGATGTACCGGGAAACGGCCGTTTTCCAGTAAGCATTTCAAATAAAACCAACCCCAAAAGATAAGTATCTGTGCGATTGTCAAGTTGCTGCCCCATGATTTGTTCCGGAGACATGTAGGCTGGTGTTCCCACGAACGCTTGTGTAACCGTGTTTGTCGTGTGGATAAATGCAAAATCACCAAGATAAGGTTCCCCATTGTCGCCTAGAAGAATATTGCTTGGTTTAATGTTGCGATGGACAAGCCCCGCTTTGTGAATCGCATCTAAAGCAGATGCCAAAGGTGCGAGAAACTCACTGGCTTCTTGCGGAGCAAGCGGCCCCTTTGTTGCTAAAAACATCTTCAGATTGCCACCGGACAGGAAAGGCATTACATAGTAAGGTTTTTTCTCATGTTCCCCGACATCAAAAACCGGCACAATGGTTTGATGATTCAACTTGCTTGCCGCTTCGATTTCTCTTAAAAAACGTTTGTAAGCCAGATCATCATACTCTCCAGAAAAAACCTTAAGTGCGACTTCACGACCTACCCCTGCATCACGAGCACGATAAACCGTACCAGAACTACTTTCTGCAATCATATCGATTATTTGATAGCGACCAATAAACTCATTCATTTGCACCACCTGTTGCTACAAACTGGGCAAAAATATCTTTTAGAGCAAGCTGTAGGTGGCGTGGGTGTCCTTGGGTAACTTGCCAAGCTTTTTCAATTTCTTCTGGAGGTAAAAACACATTATGCTGTTGCAAATAATGATTAACCAGCAATTGTGTCTCTTCCAACGTGAAGAAAGGCATGTTGATTTGCATACACAACCCCGCTAACGGCGAAGTCATCTTAGGGCTGTCTGGAAAAAGCTGCCCTAACGATGAGCGACTGGCGATGACCAATGTAAATGGTGCGGTTGCCCCATCCGCCAAACCGCGCAGTTCTGTACGCACATTCAGGCTAAAGCCATCCCATGTCATCTTTTCAATCTCATCTAAACAAAGGATAATTTTGCGCCCTCTTAGCTGACGCGCTAAGCGAAAGCCACGCGCGGACGGTATATCTAGCTCCATACAGATGTAATCGAATAGATCATCATCGCTATGGATTAACTCTAGACTGAGATAAATGAAATCTTCTGGAGATAAGTCCATATGCTGATGCCCAAATTGGCTGATGTACCAGAGTAACGATGACTTTCCTGTTTGCGATGGCCCAGTGATGGAGAGGCTGACGCCTTTTTGTAATTCGTGCATGATAGCATTGGTTAATGGCTGACGGATGATGTAATTGGTTGGGTTTTGAATTTTGCCACTGAGCCCAAACGGGTTGTCTATATCTGAGAAGATGAGGGGTGGCAATGGGGGATCAGATGTAACTTCTTCTTCTGTGGATTTCCATTCAGGCCATGCTGTAGCTGGACGAATCGTTTGTAACTCTGCCAATAAGCGCGGCATTTGCTCCCTTTTGCGCATATATTCAATCAAGGCGATTGTTTTTGTGCCTAAGCGATCCCCACTTAAATCATCAAAATTGATGCTCAAGTCAAAACACAATGTATGCAGTTCATCTAGATCGAGGTATGTTTCTATCAGTTGTCGCAGTTGTTGATAGTTAAAATGATTGTCCATCTTTTTAATGCGCACAGATTGAGCAGAGTAATGAATAATAATTTGTCACTAAAGTGTAGCACATAGCTGTGTTTGCGTGTTGACTGTTTTGGCTAAAACGGCCGTTTTGCAGACCAGTTCCTAAACCGTTAAAATAAATTCACCTTGATTACATACACTGATAAATTGAAGTTTTAAACTTTGCATACTAACCGTCAATCCCGTTTTCACGGGAATGACAAACAAATGCAGTTACGTTCGTAACAGTGCATTTACTTAAACATAAAAAGGAAAGCAAAATGTCTGAAGATAATATCATATACGCTGTTGTGATTAACCACGAAGAACAATACTCAATTTGGCCTGTTGACCGTGAAATTCCTATTGGCTGGAAAGAAGCCGGGAAACAAGGGACAAAACAAGAATGTCTTGATTATATTGAGGAAGTTTGGACCGATATGCGTCCCTTGAGTTTGCGTAAACAAATGGACAATGACAATAATTAATCATGCGTACGCGCAAACCATTTGACCTGCAAGCCTACACTGAGACGATTCAAACAGAACCTTGTTTTATCTGCCAATTTTTGGCAGATAATGCAAAAAACTATCACCACATCATTTACGAAAATGAAGATACAGTTGTCTTCTTGAACAAATATCCGGTGTTGTACGGGTATGTTCTTGTTGCCCCCAAAGAGCATAAAGAACAAGTCACGGCCGATTTTTCGCACCAAGAATATCTCAACCTGCAAACAGTGATTTACGCAACCGCCGAAGCTGTTAGAAAATATATAAACCCAGAACGTGTTTACATCCTCTCCTTAGGGAGCCAACAAGCGAATGCTCATGTTCATTGGCATATTGCCCCTTTACCTGCTGGCCTCCCCTTTGAGGAGCAGCAGCTTAACGCCCTTCGCTTTGGCAATGGTGTTTTAGATTTGTCGGATGAAGCGATGCGCCAACTCACGCTTGGATTACGAGCTGAGTTGAAAACACAAGGGTATGGTTCGTAGATCTTGGGCACACCTACGTGTGTGCCCAAGATCGGGGCTGACACACGGGTCAGCCCCTACGGAGCGGTTTTGTTAATCGGCGGCAGCTTGTGCCAAAAT
>JBNKHS010000144.1:0-9845 GCA_050290485.1 Promineifilaceae bacterium (SeqCode)
TCTGCATCCATAATAAAAATATCGGCACTGCCATCTGCCCGCGACCGATACGCCAACTGACGCCCATCTGGCGACCATGCAGGCGACGTATCCACACGGTCATTGTCCGTCAGACGAGTCAACCCTGTGCCATCTGCCTGCACCAAATACAGTTCCCAATTTTGATGTAAATTCTCCGTATTCGGCCCTGAAGGCACATGACGCGTGGTCACAAAGACAATACCTGTTGTTGGATCTGTTGTCGGTTCCGTCACAGGATCTGGTGCAGATGCAGCTACACCCACATCCGGCAAACAGCCCAACAAAAAGATAGGCAAAAGTAGCAACCCTAAAATAAATGGAACAGTCATTTTGTTTGTTTTCTTGGTCATTTTTATAGTCCACCCATAAATAAATGCTTATTGGTATACAAAATCGTACCCTCGATCGATTAGACCACAAGAACCAATTTCGATATTTTTCATGTGGACAATTTGGCTAAAGCAAATCCCCGACACCACTTCACGATGAAATCACGTTTGCTCTGTATGCTCATTTCATCATAAATTTTGCGAGGTAAACATGAAACAAAAAACAATAATCTTAACGATCTTAATCCTTTTCACTTTAACCGCATGTGGTGGCAATCCCATTGATACGTTAGAAGAAGAAGCCTCAGAACAAATTGCAGAACAGATGCTCGAACAGGCAGGTGTAGGCGAAGATGTCAATATCGAGATAGATGGTGACTCTATCTCTTACTCTGTTGATGATGGGCAAGGTGGGCAAATGGATGTCTCTCTTAACGAATCGGTGGACATTGATGCCATTACAGGAATGGGCTACAACATTAAACTACCGGCAGGTTTATCCAACGGAACACTACAGCGTGTCGATGACAATGGCCAAGAAGCAATGATCAATGCCACCTTCGACATGACCGGCATCACCCCAGAACAATTTCTGCAAGAAATACATCAAACATTACTCGCTGAAGGATTTTCCTTTTTCGATCTGACTGGCACAGGGCTCACCGAACCAGATCCAGCTGGATCACCAATCATTGCCTATATACATCCCAATGGACATCAATTTTCGATTATGTATGATGAATCAGGTGTGATGCTTGGTTTAACGCAAGGAGATGTAACTGATGTCTCAAATGGGGTAATAGAATCAACCGGGGTTGATTCTAACCAAGAAGGCAGTGCAAGCGAAACTATTCCAACAACCTTAGATGGTTCCGTCACACTCGACAAATTAGCATACACTGCGGGTGAACCCATTTTGGCCTCCATCGTCATCAACACGCCACTCGCTGATGATGCCTGGCTCGGTATTGTTCCATCAGATACACCGCACGGTCGTGAAACCGACAATGATGCCGCCGACATCAGTTACATTTACATCTCTCAAGCAGAAAATGGTCAATTAACTTTGTATGCACCGTCAGCACCTGGCAGCTATGATGTGCGTCTGTTCAACACAGATATGGAATCTGGCATTGAGCTGCATTCAATAACCATCACAGTCAACGAATAAACTTCCCCTCACTATCCAGCAAGCAATCAGTTAACATAATAACCCTAGTAAATCATCCTAATTTATCAGGGTTTTCGCTTTTTGCTAAACTTTAAACAAAGTCCAAGATACGGCCGTTTCGATCACAGTCTTGACAATATACTCGTGGTTCATTAATATATGCAAATACACATATAGGTAATTGCAAGTATGTCACTACAACATATGATTCTTGGCATTTTGAAATATGGGCCGGCGTCTGGATATGAGCTAAACAAAGCATTTCAAGCTTCTGCGCAACATTTTTGGTATACGGAACAAAGCCAAATTTATCGAGCTTTGTATCGATTAGAAGATGAAGGCTGGGTAGAGGTTGAGGAAATTATTCAGGATGGTGTACCCAATAAAAAAGAGTACAGCTTAACAAGTAACGGCCGTATTGAGCTACATCGTTGGTTAGCAGAAACAAAATCATTAACGGCCGTTCGTGAAGCTTGGATTGGTCAACTCTTCTTTGGGAACGAGCTTAACTTAGTAGAGATGGATGTAGTTTTACAAGCCAGGATTGCGGCATTGCAACGGGCGATTATTGCATTTGAGCGTGAAATTCCGGCGCAATGCGCTGAGTATGCCGCTTTGTATAACGCCGCAGATGATGCCTGGTTTTGGAACCTAACGATTGATTATGGATTACGCAAATTACAATTTGATCTGCAATGGGCTGAGGAAGCCTTGGCAAAAATCAAAGCCCAGGCGAAATAAAGTTTGAGGGTGAGAAATGTATCATGCAATTGTGAAAAAAAAGCTACAAAAAGCCTTTCAACAAATAAACAAAGGGGATTACGACCCTATCATCGCTCAATTTGGACCAGAGTTTGAGCATGTGTTTCCTGGTAACCACGCTTTGGCCGGGCGGCGGGTTACACCAGAGTCCAATGTTGCTTGGTACAAACGGCTGGCCGCTATCTTCCCTGACCTACAATTTAACGTCAAAAATATCGTCGTCAATGGCTGGCCTTGGGACACTGTGGCTTCGGCTGAATGGGAAGACTCCTTTACACTTCGTGATGGCCGTAAGGGAAACAATCAGGGTGTGCATGTCTTTCATTTACGCTGGGGTAAGGTAACTTCGCTCCATATCTACACAGACACCCAGAAGTTATCAAATTACTGCCAAGAATTAAGTGCGCAAGGGGTATCGGATGCAACGGCCGTTCCTATTGCTGATTAAATCTCTCTAAACAAAAGCAGAAGCGCTGCAACGAAGGCAAGTTAACATAACAACCCTGATAAACGCTCGATTTATCAGGGTCTTCTCTTCAACTATGCTGGTCATCCAATACGATTTTTTTGTTGATGGTCCGCGCGTGGTCGTGCGTAGACGCCTGTGGGACGACGCTGCGGATTGTCTGGCTGCATAGGTTGGCCAGGTTCCTGGATGGGAGGTCGCTGCATGGGGCGAGCACGCATCGGTTGGGCGGTTGGTTGAGCTAGGGGACGATTGGGGGCAGACGGACGTTTCTTGGGTACCCTATTCGTAGCTGGTTTCCCCAGAGGCAGTTCGCTAAAGTCAAAAATATACTCCCCAGCCACAGACATAGCACCGATAAACAAAATCCTTGTCAACCACACAAATACGGCCACAAACAATGGAACCCATTGCAATAGCTGTTCTCGGCTCAATACTTCGTTGCCAAACTCATGAGAAAGCAGCGTTAGAGAGACAGCCCACCATGTCATCATGGCATTCATTGTTGCTCCTAGCAGCCAGGCTCCAGTTAAATACCAAACCGCTTTCGGTTCTTCTTGATCCTTTTCAGGGGTAAAAATACGCGTCAAGCCCGCGAAGTCGATGGCACAAAAAGCAATGGCCAAAATGGCAGCCCAACTCACGCCTAAAAAGCGCACATCGCCCAACAAACTGTTGAGCGCAAAGCGAGTTGTGTCGAAGTTAAAAATTTCAAACGAGAGTAATGCGATAATTAACACAACAGCAATCACAATTTTTTGCGTTGATACTACGTTGGGGGGCGTGCTTTGCGCACCCATTGTGGGCCGGTGATGCAGTTTCCTTTGTTGATTTTTTCCTTGCATTTTCTATTCTCCAGTAAAAGACGTATTGTCTTAATAAGCCACTCCTTTTTGTGAAGCTTGCCCCAGCAAGTTCACACTATCTGTCTAATTGTTTACCCTCGACTGTAGTCTCCATTGGTTAGGTAGTTGGCTAAAATGAGGAGGGGGAGCTGGTAGGGGTCGCGCCTACCAGCTCCAGTTTTGAGGGAAGAGGGTATGTGTAAGAAGAGGGAAGAGGGTTACGTATGTCCGTAAAGAATAATAGCACAGATGTTCTAATAGATCAACTCTTTTTTAACCAAGATCACATACTAATTTTAGAATTTGCCCATATAATCAGGGGTCGTATAAATGTATAGACGTAAAGACGTGATGGAATAATTTATGGATAAGGGTTTTAGGAAAATAAAGACGAAATTTTATAACGTAGTGCGTAGTGCGTATTTTCTCTACCACGTACTGCGTACTACGCATTACAAAATTAAAAGATTGCTATCTTTCTTCCTCATCTTACTCCCCCTAACCGCCTGCTCTCTCATTGAGTCACCACCGACCGTGCAAATGCCGACACCTGTAGCCACGGCCGTTCCGTGGGACACCAGCCAAATTCCACCCGTTGATGTCGTGGTGGATCCTGCGAGTGACATCGTGCCGGCCATTGATCCTGACATACAAAGCTTGGTCGATTCCGTCTCCCAACAACAGTTATTGGGTTACGTACAAACGTTAGAAGGATTTGGCACACGCAGTATTTTTAGCGAAACACAAAACCCAGATTTTGGCATTGGGGCAGCCAGACAATGGATTTTCAATGAGTTCACACGAGTAGGAAACGGCCGTTTACGCGTCGAGTTTCAAGAATTTCCTTTAAACTACAATGGTGTACTGGCCAATCCAGCCAATGTCGTTGCCACCTTGCCCGGTTCAGAAGCAAGCAATCAGGCGATTATCCTCATGGCGCACTACGACAACCGCTCATATGAAATTTTAGATGGAGAGTCATTGGCTCCTGGCGCCAACGACAACGCTTCTGGTGTCAGTTTGCTTTTGGAGACTGCACGCCTTTTAAGTTCACGAGAGTGGGATAATACGATCATTTTTGTGGCGCTTGCCGCTGAAGAACAAGGCACATACGGGGCCAGTCATTTTGTCCAAGATGCGTTTCTAGATGGCCTCGATGTCGTCGCTGCCATCAATTATGATGGCGTCGGTGGTCGTGAAGGAATTCCGCAATCAGTCCGCCTCTTTGCTCCCAATCTATTGCAATCGCCGTCAGGAGAATTAGCGCGCTATTATGAATACATTGCTGGATTGTACTTGCCGCGCTTCCCAGTTACCGTCATTGATGCTCTTGACCGCGAAGGTCGTTACGGTGACCACCGCGAGTTTGTCAATATGGGGATGCCTGCTATCCGTGTCATTGAGTCAGAAGAAGACCCTGATTTGGTCAACTCTAAACGAGATACATGGGAGCTAGTTGATTTTAATTATCTGCAACAAGTCGTGCAACTCAATGTGGCTGTTGTTGCCAATTTAGCGGGGGCACCACTGACAACAGAACCCCCTTTGATCACCGCACGGGATATTCCGGGGGAGTACCAAATTCGGTGGCGGGTAAATGAAAATGCGGCTGGATATGGCATCGTTTTCCGCCCCATTACGGAGACTTCCTATCCTACATTTCGGTTTGTACGTGCGCGTGAATCGGGCAATGTTATTTTGACGGGGCTAGATCCCAATATGATCTATGGAGTAAGCATGACGGCGCTGGATGAATACGGCCGTTTAGGAGATTTCACCCCAGAAGTTATCGTCGAACCTATTCCGTAATTGATTCTCGGTGCCTTTAATTGTCATCCCCGCGCAGGCGGGGATCCACCTGAGGTCAAGTACAAGTATCTAGATTCCCGTTTTCACGGGAATGACAGATTGTGATTTTGCCTGTTAGACAAAGAAAAACCCCGTTGATGCACTCAAACTACATGAACAGGGTTCTTTTTTACAGATTGTTTTATTTAAAGGTTAATCATCATCGGGGACGAGGGAGTAATCATACGGTTCGACGCCGGGACCATAATGGAACACATTGCTCACTGGCCAATAGTTACTTTCAAACACTTGGTCGCCAATAATCTCACCATCTGCGTTGTACACCGTTCTCGTTATGTAAACATCTGCCCCTTCCGTAGCCCAATCGACTTGTTCTACTGTGCCCGGGGGCAAATCCTCGCGGAAGATCCATTTATCCTCTTCGGGGCCAGGGACTTCAGTGACGTTTTCAAACACAGGATCACTTTTGACCACGGTGCGTCCTAGACTGGTGCTGTAAAACTTAAAAGTCAACGATTCATTTTCCTCGTTGTAATAGTTCTCGATGAGGAGATGATGCGGCGAGTTGTTGATAAACTGCATATCAACGATGGGCGAATAGATCGTCGCATCCATGCCATGCCCAGCACCATCACGATAGTAGCCGAGCATATATCCATGTGGATTGCGCTCAACGATAGGGAAACCGGCAAAAAACGCAGTTTGGTACAATGTCGTACTCACTTGGCACACACCACCGCCAATACCTTGAATGGTTAAGCCATCGACAATGATGAACCCTTCAGTATATCCATCAGCCTCAGTAATATTGCCCAAGTATTTGTTGAAAGAAAACTGTTCATAGGGATCAACGACGATGCCATAGAAGTTAGCCGCAGCAGTGGCGATGTTGTGTTTACGGGCGTCGGATGAGCCATAAAACCATGTCGTTGTTTCTGTAATCAGTTCCGTAATACCTAACTCAACAGATGTCGCCTCTGCATTGGCGATGGGCACGATCTCATTGACGACAAAAGGAATCGAGCGATTGGGCGTCTCCACTTGTGCAATGAATTGAGCCAAGGTCGCTTCAATATCCAATTCACGGCCGTTTATGTGTGGTGCCACCAAAACCAACTCTTCGGTATCATCATCAAAATAGAAACGGGCATTTTCCGCCTCACGCACAATTTGGTCTTCATATTGACGCAGCCAATGGCGCACCGCATTTTCATCAACGATAACGACAGGGGCTGCCTCAGATGTATCGACACGTACCCAACTCGCAATTTGCTCTTTGCTCAAAGTAATCGGTTCAAGGTCAAATTCGTCGAGTGGTTCTTGCAGGTAAAAGGTGATCGGACTGCTCACAATTTGTTGTAATTCAGTGGCTACATTGCCTGAGTCGTAGAGGGTTGGTTGTACTTCATGGACGAGCAGTTCAACTTCGGCTGGTTGGAAGTGGGTCAACGGTTGGATGAGGCGATTGCGCACGTCATATACATCGAGAGCACGCCCTGCTTGCCCAGGATTAAATGTTGTTGCTTCCCCATTAAGTTCGAAAGTGGCGTTAATCGGTGCTTGGTTCACTTCCGCAGCCAACTCATTAAGACTATTTTCAAGTTGTCCTTCATCAAGCAGTAGAATCGGCTCTAGGGAACGGCCGTAATACCAAGTGGAAAACATATCAGTAGCACGACTGACCGGGTTGCCATCCCGCCCAATTTCGTAGGCAGCATTGGCTGTTTGTTCCGCATCAAACTTTAAACCTAACTCGGCAGGGGTTTTGACCCATTCTTGTTGCGTTGTGGGATCAGTGAGCACAATTTGTGCTTCTTGGCTGTAGGGAAAAGCAGCGTTGAGGGCGGCTTGTGCTTCGGCGACACTCATGCTGCTCAGGTCAATCCCCATGACGGAAACGCCGGTGAGAATACGGCCGTTATGCTGGCTTTGATAATTAATTGCGGTAACACCCAAGCCGATGAGTAAAAGAATAACGGCCGTTACCGGCGCAATCATAAAAAAGCCAATATTGCGTAAACTGTTTTGTTGTCCTGTTAGTGGTGCTTGCATAAACCTTATCCCGTTTCTTCTTAAAATCGCAGAAAACGCAATGCGTATTGAGAAAACCCATACAATCTGCGCAATCTTTGATGATGTAAGAGGCTCCTTGTCTTACACAATTGGCAAATTATAGCAAGAACAACTTCTTTGCGATCAATTGCTAACTGCTCGTTTAGATTTTGAGTATCAAGCGCAAGTCTATGCGGGGTTATCGTGAAGAAATGTGAGGAAGCTCACACAAGGCAGGGTGCGTTACGATTTGGTAGTTCATTCCACTGAATTTTCTGTAAAATGAACCCCCAAACACGTACCATACAAATGGGTAAAGCTAATTGGTAACCAATGGTAAATAGTTTGTCTGTCCTTGATAGGTTGCATTCATCCCCAAAATGAACAATTTACCAGTACAAGTATCTTGTACATCTCCATCATCCCGGGCCAAACGCAGTACAAGGTTATCTCCTGGTTGAAAAATATTATTCTCCAAATTATCCTTCCCAGAAATAATCGCCATTGTTTGCCCAATTTGTTCGCTTGAACTAGGCATGTCTAAGGTGATTTCTGTACCATCATAATAAGTGCTTTCTGGAAAAGAAAAATTCCCATAAATTGGACTTGTGCTGGGACGGAAAGCAGAAACACCATTGGCACGTAACCGAACGCCACAATTGGTAGCATTGAAGCGACTGTTCCCCCATGTGATACGCACTATGATGTCGGTGCCAACAGCATAGTCGGGGGGTAATGAGAACCCCGTGGAAAAGCGTGGAAACCCACCATTGGGGAAAGCCATTCCACTTAAATCTCCACCTCCGTTTAATTCATAGCTGGCACCATTGTTAATTACGGCCGTTTCCACAGGCAACGAGATAAATCGTGGAATCAGTGTTGCCGAAATCGTGCCACTAGATGTAACTTGTGCCGTAACCCGTGCGGGTCGATTGACGACATCGGTAATCAATACACCCACCAATACAAAAAATATGGCGAAACTCAAATACTGCATAGAAAAGATGTGACGTCTCATTTATATCCTCCATGAGATGCAAAATAGAATCATGCGTCGACTTCGTTGGGCAGCCAACACAAGAAAGACGACTGAATGCGTCATAACCTTTCCATCAATTTTTAGGAGTTCGGGGATACGAGTACAAGGATTGAGCTCGGCCAAATCAAACAAATTCAACCAAGCTCATTTATTTATTCCGTTTTAGCTTCAGCCCATACCGCTTCAAATTCGTCGACGAAGTATTGGGTGAAGGTGGGATCATGGATAATGACGATGGCTTCGTCATTGCTGTCATTGGCGTTGTTGCTAAAGTTGAAAGAGCCAAAGATCACTGTTTCACGATCGAGGATGATGACTTTGTGGTGCATGATACGGCCGTTTCCATCTTGGCGCACATCTACATTAGGCAACCCAGAGTCCTTGAACTCGCCATAATAACTATATTCACTATCTGAGCCTGTCGTTTCAAAAACACCACGTACCGTCACACCCGCTTCCGCACGTTCAAACATCGGTTCACCAACAAGATCGCTGGTAAAAGAAAACGCCATGAATAAAATCTCATCATTCGCCTGACTAATCAAATCGCCAATAATGGGAGCCAATTCAATTTCGGGTGCAAAGTAATTTTCAACTTGCACACCACCGATCGTTAACTTTTCATTCGGTGTATTGACTGGAGAGCGAGGACCAAACTCTTGATCATCGTACATCTCGGACATCTCGGCAAGGAAGTTGGCAGCAAGCTGGGGCGAATCAATACGTGCCATATTGTTGTTGTTGCAGTAGACGCCATTGGTGGTGAAGTTCATCGAGCCTGTCCACACATAACGGCCGTCTATGACGATGAATTTGTTGTGCATAATCGCCGAGCGTTTGTCTGCGATAACACTAATCCCATTACGGCGCAAACGGTTGATGCTCGACAACTCACCATTATCTTCATCTGTCACTACGCGCACAGTGACACCCTGTTCTTCTAAAGCAATCAAGGCGTTAACAATTGGTTCTGCATCTAAATCGAAGGCAGCCACATCAACTTGGGCTTGCGCATTGAACAAATCTTCAGCAATGATCTCGTCAATGCCCCCAACACGATCTTCTTCGTCGGGGCAGGTTGGATTGGTAAAGTAAAGTTCGTACCATTCGCCAGCAACGGCCGTGTCCTCGACGGATTCTATCTGGCGACCATCATTCGTTAGACCTAAGCTGTCATCGGTAACAACGTTGCCATCACCATCAATGGAAACGGATGAACCATCTTCAAAATTAACAGTGATCCCATTGCAAGAAACGACCGTAAACGCTAAAAAGCTCAAGCCGAGCAAAACTACATATTTTTTAATATTCCACATCAAATAAATTCCTTGAGATTTACTCATTCGTTGTT
>JBNKHS010000145.1:0-9775 GCA_050290485.1 Promineifilaceae bacterium (SeqCode)
CTTAATTAGAGATTTTTCGAAACCCCGGTTGCGTAAGGGAAAAGCCAGGTTATCGAAAACGGATAGCGTTTCATAAACTACTGGAAATTGAAAAACCTGGGCAATATTGCGCTCTCGTGGGGATAAATGCGTGACATCTTTCCCATCGACCAGCACCGCACCCTCTGTCGGGGTTAGCAAGCCAGATATGATTTTGAGCAGGGTTGTTTTGCCGCAGCCGGATGGCCCTAATAACGCACTGGCAACACCATCTTCCCACGTTAAATTGATATTTTTAACGGCGTAGGTGCCAGGTACATAAGCATGAGAAATATCTTTTAATTCAATCTTAGCCATGGGTTACCTCGTTTGCGCAGAGCTTTGAACCAGTTCGAGACTGTTGGCATCAAAAATATAAACTTGGGTGGGGTCGAGTGAAATCGTTACTTTTTCATCTAAGCCAAAGGTCAAATATTCGGGCACATGGGAGATGAATTCCAACTGATCATGTACCAGATGCAGCGTTGTGTCTGACCCTACGATTTCTGTTAAGCGCACCCGCGCGGGAAAGTAGATTTGCTGGTTTGCGGTGCTGTTTTCGTTTCTTAGCTGAAGGTGATACGGCCGTATGCCCAAAAGATACTGCCCTGATTCTAAATCAACATCCATGTCTTTAAGGGGTATTTTCAAATCCGTTGAGACAACAGCAACCCCATTGTCAACCACACAAGGCAGAAAATTCATTGGGGGGTCGCTGAAAAATTCGCCAACCTTGGCATGATTTGGTTTTTGATAGACATCCCACATGGGCCCATACTGTACAATTTTGCCCTGATACTGAACCGCAACGTGCGAAGCCATTGTTAAAGCATCGATCGGCTCCGGGGTGGCATAGATAAAAACAGCTTTGCGTAAAGCGGCAAAAGCTTTTAGCTCAATGCGTAAATCTTCTCGCAGCTTATAATCGAGATTGCCTAAAGGTTCATCCAAGAGCACGATTTTGGCCTCTTTGACCAACGCTCTGGCAATGGCCACCCGCTGTTGCTGTCCACCACTTAATTCCTCAGGCAAACGGTCTAAAAATTCTGTAATACGAAGCTGTTCAGCAATCGTACGGACCTTCCTATCAATATCCGCTTTGGGATATTTGTGTACCACTAAAGGAGAAGCGATATTTTTATACACAGTAAACGACGGGTAATTAATAAATTGTTGGTACACCATCGCCACATTGCGATCCCGCACCCGTACGTCGGTTACGTCTTCCCCGTCAACAATAATTTGGCCTGAATCAGGTTTGTCAATACCAGCGATCACGCGTAGCAAGGTTGTTTTACCTGTGCCGGTTGGGGCAATAAGGGTTAAGAAGCTACCGGCCTCTATTTCCATCGAAAGATTGTCAAGGGGCGTTGTAGACCCAAATGATTTCGAGACGTTCTTGACAATGACACTCATATAATTAACTCTCCGTAAAAATTAGTGAAACCTGTTATTTGCCCGTTTCAATTTAAAAAAGACAGACTTCCTGTTGACTGGATAATTTGCACAATTTCCAATAAGTAAATTTGTATGAATTTGCATCTAAACGGAGTTTAATGATTGCAGGGTTCACCAACAATCCTAGAAATGGGACAAAACCATTCCGAAAATCGGATTAATTGGTGCCGAAACTGGGAAAAAAGTGATTGGGGGGTGAGAACGAGGTTGATTTTGAGAAGGTCATGTCAACTTCACTGACCAACATGAATGAAAGATGCCTCGTCGAGGCGGCTCTACCAGCGGCTCGTCTCAATTAAAATTATTTTCGAAGGTGGGGGATCTAAAGAGAGGTAATGCCGTTTGAGATGGCAAACTTAACTAAGCCTGGCAAATCATGTATTTCTAGTTTCTTCATGATTCGTTTGCGGTAGGTGGTTATTGTATCGGGAGAAAGCGAGAGGATTTGGGCGATCTCATTGCTGGAATGTCCTTCGACAACAAGTTGAAGCACTTCACGTTCTCGTTCATTGAGGCGAACAAGGCGTTCTTGATCTCCCGAAAGTTCTCGTTGGCTGATATAGGCGTCAATGAGCTGATCGGATAAGTTGTGGCTAAGGTAACGACGGCCGTTTTGCACTTCCCGTATCGCCTCTACAATCTCTGAACCGGCCGATGCTTTCAGTAAATACCCGGTTGCCCCGGCTTTCAAAGCACGAAAAACGTGTTCAGAATCGGTATTGGCCGAGAGCATGATCACCTTGGTAGCTGGGATCGCTTTCACAATTTGTTCGGTTGCATCAATGCCGTTTAGGTCAGGCATCAAGACGTCCATAATGATGACATCTGGTTTTAGCAGTTGGGCAGCGCGCAGGGCATCACGGCCGTTACTGGATTCACCGACGACATCAAAATCAGATTGCATATTGAGTAGGAGTTTCATCCCGTCGCGTAAGATGGTATGGTCATCTACCAGCAAAATAGAAATGGTCATTTAGGCACCTCGACAATGATTTTTGTGCCCGCTGCTGGTTTAGAGTTAATCACGAAACGGCCGTTCATCCCTTCCGCCCTCTCCCGCATAGACAGAATCCCCCAACCACGGCCATCCTGAGACGGTTTCTGCCATTTCTCGACCGAAAAGCCAATACCATTATCCTTAATGGTTAGCCGTAACCATTGATCATCTTGTTCAACCTGGATAGAGACGAGCGTTGCCTGAGAGTATTTAGCAATATTGGTTAATGCTTCCTGGAAAATGCGCAAAAGGGCATTCTCTATAGTCGAATTCGGCCGTTTCGAAGCTTCATCTCCCGTCACCACAACTTGAATCTCCGTTCGTTGGGTAAATTGTGAGCCGTACCAATTAAGTGCGGCAACAAGACCATAATCATTGAGGACTGGTGAACGCAATTCAGCCATGATCCCATAAACGTGGGTGGCCACATCAGACAACAAAAGCAAGGCATCATCAAGCCGAGTGACGAGTTGAGGATCAGCCTCAGCTGGTAAGGCTTGTTTCACAATGTTGAGCTGCACATCGAGCAATCCCAAATCTTGCCCCACCCGGTCATGTAATTCACGGGCGAGATGATGCCGTTCACTTTCTTCCACATCAGTCAGGCGCATGGTCAACGAGCGTAAGCGTCTGTTTGCTTCTTTTATCTCCAACGTACGCTGTTCTACAATCTCTTCTAACTGGTCTTGATATTCCAGTAATGCTTGCTCTGCTTGTTGACGAACCTGATTTTCTTCCTGTAACTGCTTGGTCAAACTGTGAATACGGAGATGATTGACAATGCGTGCCACCAATTCTCTTTTGCGTATCGGTTTGGTCACATAATCCACCGCGCCCACATCAAAGGCCAGCACTTTATCTTCGATCTTCGTTAATCCTGTCATAAAAATGACAGGGATATCCGCAGTCACGCTGTTGCTTTTGAGACGACGAGCCACTTCAAAACCATCCATATCAGGCATGATCACGTCAAGCAAAATAATGTCCGGTTGTTGGTATTCAGCTTTGCTTAAACCACTTTCTCCATCCTGGGCGATCATTAATTCAAAGCCTAGACCGTCAAGGTATTCAAAGACCACGCCTAAATTGGTGGTCGAATCGTCTATGATCAAAATCGTATAGTCCGCAAAGGGAAAGGGCGGGTTGAGCAAAAAATTGGCGTCAGAAGCTGTCATAAGGAGCAATAAGTAGTTGGTGTTAATAATTATTTGATGGTCACAACTTTGTTGTCGTTAATCATCAATTTGTCGAAGCGTGAATTTATTTTACAATATATTCTACGGAAACCAGAATATTGTAACTTTAAGGGGCGATTGGTTCAATTGTGAATATTAAACCAATCTGCCAACTCATTGACCGACAGACAGCAACATTCATACTTTAAAACTTTTATGAAATCAATACAACGGCGAGCATGGATATGTATTCTTTGCCTGGGATTTGTTATTTTGAGTCCTTCCTCAATGCTGTCTGCACAGCCTGCGCCAGAAGATCCTGTCGTGAAATGGGCGCGCTATTTTGAGCATTCAACATTAACTGAAGAAGAACGTATTGCGGAATTACGCTGGTTTGCAGAAACGGCCGTTCCCTTTCGCGGCCGTGTTGTCCTCTCAGTTGCCGAAGACATTAGAACCCACAATTGGGAAAGCGAAGTACTTGCGCAAGCATTCGCAGAAATCACCGGTATCGAGGTGGTGCACGAGATTCTAGGTGAAGGTTCTGTCGTTGAACGTCTGGTCGAACAGCAAATCACCGGTCGTCGCATCTATGACATCTATGTCAATGATGCCGATCTCATCGGGACGCATTTGCGCAGCCAGGGCGTGGTTAACCTGACGGAATACATGGCGAATGAAGGACAACCCTATACCAACCCTTCGCTCGATTTAAACGACTTCCTCAATCTTGAATTTGGCCAAGATTTTGATGGCAATCAGTTGCAACTGCCCGATCAGCAATTTGCCAATCTTTACTGGTTCCGTCACGATTGGTTCAATGATCCCGACATCAAACAGCAATTTGAAGCCATCTATGGGTATGAATTAGGCGTACCCGTTAACTGGGCCGCATATGAAGATATTGCTCAATTCTTTACCTATGAAGTAAATGGAGACGGGACGATAGATGGGCAAAAGGTGTATGGTCATGTTGATTACGGCCGTAAATCTCCTTCACTTGGGTGGCGCTTCACAGATGCCTGGTTATCCATCGCTGGTGTGGGCGACGTTGGGCTGCCTAATGGATCTCCTGTGGATGAATGGGGCATTCGCGCTGAAAATCGTATTCCCGTCGGGGCCTCCGTTGATCGCGGGGGAGAGGTGAACGGCCCTGCCGCCGTTTATGCGCTGACCAAGTATATCGAATGGCTAGGAAATTATGCCCCTCCTGAAGCCAAAACATGGCTTTGGGAAGACGCCAATGTCGCCTCAGCCCGAGGGGATATTGCCCAGAATATTTTTCAATACGTAAATTGGTTATCAGATGATGCTTATCACCAACCTGGCAGTGAGGTCGTTAGCGATGATGGCTTGCCTCTTTGGCGAGTCGCTCCTACCCCCCATGGTCTTTATTGGGATGAGGGAATGAAAGTAGGCTATCAGGATGCGGGGAGTTGGACCATTCCCCACAATGTGCGTGGACAACGGCGTGCGATGGCCTGGCTCTGGGCACAATTTGCTGTTTCAAAAACGGTTGCTGTAGATAAATTTATCATTGGCGGTACGCCCGTGCGCCAATCAACGATACATGCCAATTATGTTGTCGCCAATCAAGAACGATGGGGAGGGTTAATCGAATTTTATCAATCGGCCGAGAGTGCTAAATGGACAGGGACAGGTCTAAATGTGCCTGACTACCCCACCTTATCTGCTTTATGGTGGCCGAACATTGCCCGTGCTATCGATGGTGAGCTTTCGCCACAGCAAGCTATGAACGCCATCGCCCAAGCCATGGATTTGCGCATGAGCCGCATGAATATGGCCCAATACTCCCCTGTCATAGGCATTCCCGAAGGGGAAGCGTATTGGCTCGCTCAACCAGGCTCGCCTAAAGCAGAACGCCCCCCAGCCACACCGCAGACAATAGATTATCAAGAATTGTTGAAGATATGGACGAAAGAAAACAATTAGGGCAAGAGTTTGTTCTATTGTGGGCAGAGGATTGGCTAATCTTCCGCCTTTTACAAACATCCTGAAATACCTATGTTACGTTTAGGCATTAGTACCAAATTATTATTTGCTATCGGCTTTGTATTTATTTTATTTACATCCGGTCTGGCGTATTTTATTAGCTCGACCAGCTTTGATAACCTTACCTTTATCAAACAATCCGAGCTGGAAAGAACCTCGCGTATTTTAGCCAGTCGTGTCACGCAAATGGAAGAAAATGCTGTCTTAGCCGTGCAAAGCTTTGAGCAAAATGAACCCATCTCAGCCGAATTACAATTACTAACCCTCTTAGGCCCTTACTATGCTGACCCCGGTTCATACTTTGAACCTGATTTTCTAAACCATGCCCCGATTGAAGAAGCTGACAAAATCTACGTCTTTCAAGCGCAACTCAAGCTCGTGCAACTGTTGCAATCGCTTCAGCAAATCAACAACTTTTCTTCGATGAGTTATTATCATCTTGCTCCGTTTGACCTAATCTCAGAAGCACAACCCATTTTTGCTTTTCGTCTCGACAAAAACGACATATTTTTGACCCAATTCAACCGTAAAGGGGATGGGAGCGATCAATTCTTGTATCAGATATCAACCGATCAATTTATCCCTCCCGACTCTGACTATTTTGACATTAGTTCAGCTTATTCAGGATCCGTTTATCAATTTTATGAAGATAACAACTTCACCATAAACCCGCGAGTACAACCCGAAAAAACATTTACCAAAAGCTGGCAAGATGTGACCGAACCTCGTTCGGAAATTATTGTGAGAAATGGTGTACCGGTCTTGCAGACTTGGTATCCTATCAATCTCCTCATGCCACACCCTGAAACATGGCAAGAGGCTTCGGTGCCGGTAGGCATTGCCGTCATCGAACAAGAGTTAGGGGTTGAAGCACTGGGTTTGTTCTCCAATCAACTCGGATTGGATGTGGCCTTTGCCAAAGATAATGATGTGATTATTAGCAGTTTGAATGGTGTGCTAAATGGGAAGTTGGATAATCAGGACACCCTCATCCTGAATGAAAATGCCTTCAATTATGCGTGGGAATCAGTAACCTTGGCTGATGGTGACACGGATTTGCAAGCTGTTGTCTTAAGTCCGGTTGCCGAGTTAGAGGGAATAACGGGCAATTTACGAACCCAGATTTTAACATTGGCTTTCGTTACGATTGTTCTGGTCAGTCTTATCGTTTATGTTAGTTTGCAATATTTATTAAATCGGCCTTTAACAGCGTTGATGAAAGGCGTTAATCTCATATCCTCAGGTAATTTGGCTTATGAAGTAGATGTGGACTCAAAAGATGAGATGGGGCAATTAGCTTATTCATTTAATGGGATGGCCAAACAGCTTCAGGATTTAATCAATTCATTAGAGCGTCGCGTAGCGGCTCGGACGCATCGTCTGGAAACAGTTGCCGAACTCGGAGAGCAGTTGAACACATACCTGGATGTCGATCAAATTTTAACGGTCCTGGTCGATCAAGTTAAATCTAATTTTGATTACCATCGAGCACAGGTTTACCTGATGGAGAAAGACACGAATTCATTAATTCTGGCAGCTGCTGCTGGGAACAACGATGATAGTTCTAGTGCCCCAAGAAATAAATCACTGATTCCATTGGGGGACTCAGGCCTCATTGCGAAAGCGGCTCAAACTGGTGAGATAGCTCGCCTAAATGAACTCCCCGTTCAGAATATCATCCATCCTATCTTGACCAATAGAAATTTAGATACCTATATGGAAATGGCCGTACCTATTATTGCCGAGGAAAAGATACTAGGTGTTCTTGATGTACAAAAAAGCGAAATCACTGGTCTTGATGAAGGTGATGTCAATATGTTGCGCTCATTGGCCAACTACGTTGCCGTTGCTTTGAGCAATGCCCGTTTGTTTGCCGAACTACAACAAAGGGCAACAGAGCTGGTTTTAGCGCATCAAGAGGCAGAAGAAGCTCGTCGCAAAGCAGAGCAAGCCAATCAGGCCAAAAGCGAATTCCTCTCCCGAGTTAGTCATGAACTTCGTACCCCCCTCAATGGTATATTGGGGTATGCACAGGTGTTAAAAGATGGTGACTCTTTAACCACGAAACAGGCGAGAAGCCTTGGTGTCATTGAAGAAAGTGGCGAACATTTGCTGACATTAATTAATGACATTCTTGATTTAGCAAAAATTGAGGCACAAAAAGTTGATCTTATCTATGCCGATATCAATCTGCGATATTTTTTAGGCAATTTAGTACGAATTTTTCAAGTTCGTGCAGATCAGAAGGGATTAACCTTTATCTATGAGCTTGACCCTGATATTGCCCCTGTTGTTCGAGTTGATGAAAGACACCTGCGTCAAATATTGATTAACTTGCTCAGTAATGCGATTCAATTCACTGAGCAAGGAATGGTTCGCTTTAATGTCAGTGTAGAGAAGGCACCAGAAGAATTAGAAGAAACCATCCTGGTAAACTTTGAGGTAGTTGATACAGGAGTGGGTCTAAAGCAAGAAGATATTGCCAGGATATTTACACCGTTTGAACAAGTGGGGACGATTGGGGATGGAACTGGTTTGGGTCTGGCGATTAGTAAGAACCTGGCGGAAATGATGGGAACTCAAATTTATGTGGAGAGTGTTGTCGGAGAAGGTAGTCGCTTTTGGTTTAGTTTGACCTTGCAAGAAGTTAGAACTGAAGAAAATGTTGTTCCAGAAAATAGCCGCCGCATCATGGGTTATCAGGGAAAGCCGTGCCGGATTTTAGTTGTAGATGATGAAAAACGGAATCGTGAACTTATTGTCGATTTATTGTCGCCATTGGGGTTTAATACTTTTGTGGCAAATAGTGCTGATGAAGCCTTAGCCCAAGTGCAAACAATTGATCCTCATGTGATCTTGATGGATCTGAAGATGCCCAAATTGAATGGTTTGGAAGCGACTCATACGATTCGTCAACTCTTAAATCAAGAGGAGACGACACGTTCTCATCCAATTATCATTGCCCATTCTGCGAGTGCTTTTGAAACAGATAGGGAAAACAGCATTAAAGCTGGCTGTGATGACTTTTTGGCTAAACCAGTTAAGCGTGAGGAGTTATTGAAACTACTTGAAATGTATTTGGAGTTGGATTGGATCTATTCTCGTGAAGCGCCTGATTTAACAAGCCAAGATGAACCAAAAATCGTGCTCCTTCCCCCTGAAGAGGAATTAGCTATCTTGCTAGACCTAGCGAGAAGCGGCCGGTTACGTCGTATTATGAATCGAGCTGAAAGTTTGCGCAACGAAAACAGTGATTTCAAGCCTTTTGCTGACAAGCTAATAGAGTTAGCCGAGGGTTTCCAAGAAAAGAAACTGCTTGCTTTTATCCAAAGCTGTTCTGTGCCCCAAAATGGGGATGATCCATTCCTGTTGAATAAGTCATAGAGGACATTTTGCTAATTGAAGAAGTATCCTTGTCAGAGGAAGGGATTAATATGGTTCAAGACCTCCCCTTGTAGACCCTACCCAGAAAGCGATGTGATCTGAGAATCTACGCTTTTTGTGCTCTACATTCATTTCATTTAACGGCCGTTTCTCTGTCACCCCATCCTCTATTTGGATAGTGCGTGAATATAGCTTATTGCTCGGTCATTTGCCGCCAAGTTTTGCTGATTATGACCTTGCTGACAACATTCGGGTAATGCTGTCGGCGAGGTCATAATCGCTCCGAGATAAACCTGTCGCTGTTGTTTGTCCAAACAAAGTTAACAAATAATCTGAATAAGGGTCCAGAAGTGTTTAATTCATCAGCATCTCCCTTATCCTTGTTATATTTTATGTTTAGAACCTATCCGAAAAATAAATTAACGTGAAAAAAAGATACACCTCGTGGAAAATTATTTTGACGAAATAACCATATCCAGTGAGGTGTATCATGAACAAAAATAAGCGTAACACAAAGCCAAAGAATGTCGATTATTTCCGCGTTCCAAGACCGCTGTGGCGGCGTATCAAAAAGCATTTGCCCAAGCCCCCGAAGAAACGAGGCCCAGGTCGTCCACGTGCTGACAATCGCGCCGTGGTTAATGGTCTCTGGTATATCCTGTGGACAGGATGTCAATGGAAGGCTGTCCATCGCGATTGGTTCGGCGTCTCCAGCAGTGTCTTGCATGAG
>JBNKHS010000146.1:0-9748 GCA_050290485.1 Promineifilaceae bacterium (SeqCode)
GAAAGCATGAAACATTGATGGGCGATGTATAAAGTTAATCCTGAAATGGACACTCATCGATATGATGCATACATGGAAAGACATGATGATGATGTCGTTCATGTCTATCAAGAAGAAAATAAAGGGCACCAAAGAAGATAAGATTTTCACGACCAGTTAGCTTCCAGTACAAACCGCGCTCACCCATGAGCATGCAGCCCACAGTTGCCCGAACGGCGTCATCTTCTTTCGTTAATTCAAAGCCGTTGATCCACGCTTGCCCGCTAGTGGGTAAGAGAAGGGTGGTCAGGCATTTAATAAGGGTTGTTTTCCCTGCGCCATTGGGTCCTAATAAACCAAAAATTTCCCCCGGTTCGATTTCTAACGAAATTCCTTTGAGGGCGTGCACTTCGCTTTTTGTTGATTTAAACAACCCTTGTCGCTTTTTGACGAGATAGGTTTTTTTGAGATTTTTGATTTGAACTGGTTTGATCATCGTTTCTACTTAAATCCCCGTCACTTGCAAAGTGACGGGGATTTTCTACCTTTATTTTTCTAAAGCATCGAGCAAGGTCGTCGCTTCATCTGGGGAGATGATCCCATTTTCGACCATATTGAGAATTTTTAACTGCTCTTCTTTTGATGCTTTTTTGCGTTCTGGCGTGGGTTCAGGTGTTGTTGTATTCCATCCTCCACCAGACCGTCTGGTTTGTCGTTCGGCTTGACGCTGGGCACGTTCGGCTTGTTGTTGCGCCCGTTGTGCTTCACGTTCGGCTTGTTGTTGCGCCCGTTGCGCTGCACGTTCGGCTTTTGCCGCTGCT
The DNA here is from genome assembly GCA_050290485.1 of Promineifilaceae bacterium (SeqCode). Lineage (GTDB taxonomy): Bacteria > Chloroflexota > Anaerolineae > Promineifilales > Promineifilaceae > JBNKHS01. Next base: position 801 of record JBNKHS010000146.1, read on the forward strand.
TGCTCTGCTTTTTGTGAAATCTTTTCAGAGATTTTGGCCGCAAAGTCTGGTCCAAATTTGGTCTCGAATTGTTCGCTAAATCTGCTCATTTGTTCACTCACTTGTCGGCCGATTTCGGCACCGATATTTTCGAAACCGAAGCTAAAGTTAAAGTCCATATCTTCATTTTCGCCACTGTCCCATTGTGGGTCGACGATATTGGTTTCTTTGAGCTGAATACGGCCGTTTGCCTTAAATGTTACTTGTGAATCGCCATCCCCAATGCGCCCGATGAGTGTGTCCCCATCTTCTACTTCCTTGTCGAGGGCAAGACGATTGTTGATGATGGGGGCAGTAGCCGTAAAGTTGATCGGTTCACCTTGTGGCCAACGCACGATGATGTCTCGTTCGGCAATGAAGGTATGTTCTTGTGGGGTCAGACTGCCTCGTAAGCGAATGTCGCCAGCAATACCTGTAACGTTATTCTTTCCGCCTAAATTGCGTAAACTGACATCTCGTTGCCCTTTTTCAATGGTGACATCACCATTGACGGTGCGTAAGCCAATATCGCCACCCGCATCGCTAATATGCACCGTCCCGTTGACAAAGCGCGCAGACAAGTCGCCAGAAATTGTTTTAAGGGTGACATCGTTGACGTTACGCAGAATAGCATCGCCACGAATTTCATCTGCACTGAGGTTGGCCTGTAAATTTTTAGCAGAAAGATCATTATTGATGTGGCCGATCTTCAAATTGCCCGCGCCAACCAAGACAGCATCTCCATTGATGTGTTGTAAGCTGATATCACCAGTTACGTTTTTGAGGACGAAATCACCATTAGCGTGTTCAACTGCAAGATTGGTTTCATGCGGGACCATCAATTTTAAGTCGCCGTCGGAGCTAATGTTGAGGCCATTTTCGACTTCTTCAACTTGGCAGGCATCACCTTTCACCAAAACGGCCGTATCTGACCAACTGCGAATCACCAAATCCCCTTTGCAAGTCGTGATTGTGATTTGCGGCGACTCAGTGACTGGATATTGTTCTTGTGCCATAATAAATTCCTTTTTCGTGTTCACTCATTGGTGTTCAGTTTTCAGTCAATGCTTCTTACTGAAAACTGAACAGTGCCCACTGATTACTGCCCTATTTAGTCGATGTAGACTTGGACGTGTTCGCCATCCTCTTCGTCTTGCACATCGACCAAAACACCGGATTCCATATCTTGCATCATATTAGAAATTTCATTCCAATCAAGGTCGTTAAGCTCTGGACTGAACCGCTGTCCAAGTTTGAAGCCAAACTGCATCATCCGAATGGGAATATTGACGGTAACTTTGTTGCGTCCAGATTTTGCATCTTTGACACGAACATGGAGCCAGGAAGGTGTTTTGCCATCCCCTTTTGGGGCTGGGGGATCAGTTGGTGCAATGGCTACTTTTAGTTCTTCTACTGTCTCTGATGCTGGATTGGTTAATAAATTAGCAGCTTCGTCCGCAGTAATTTTTCCTTTTGCTAAGAGTTCTAAAATTTCTTTACGATTTGCTGTTGTCATTTTGTTGCCTCCAATAAAAGCTAGCTGATTCTTCTTGTCTTTAACTAGATGGTTGATTGATGGATACGGCGTATCCTAAATTATTGAGAACTTCATAGAGTGGATTGGGGTCTGCCATACGCACGGCGCCAAACCACCATTCCCCTTTGTCACCACGGAAAACATATCCTCCGCCAGCGTGTCGTCCATCGATGGGAATGAGTAGTTGCGTTGGCTCTCCAGTGCGCGCCATGGTGTTAAACACAATAGGCTTATCAAAATGAAGCTCTAAAACCAAGGAGTTGGTATCGTAGTCGAGCAAGGTTTGTTCAGAGAGCCCAATGCTTACCAGATCGGTATTGCTAAGTGAACTTAATGATTGCTCTGCGGCGGTAGCTAAGGCTTCAAAACCGTCGTGTCCTTGCGTAAGCATAATCCGTTGCCCTTGATCGACGATGATAATACGAGACGGCCGTACATTGACGGCGTTACTTCTAAACCAAAACCAATTGCCTGTATTGAAGACATTGACTAAATAAATTGTGGCAATCGCAAAAACGATAAGCCCGACAAATGGTTCCCAAACGCGTGTTTTATTTGGATGACTTAATTGACTCATAATAATACTCCTGGCGCAGGAATTGTCGGACAATGGGGTCCTGTTATTCGCCGCGCAATATTTCTAATGCTTCTTCAGCAGAAAGTTTGCCGGAGCTGAGTTCTGCTAATACTTCGCGCCGTGTTTCTTCTGTTATTTCTGGTTCTGGTGGACCGACTTCATATCCCATCGCTTTAATTACTTCGCTCAGACGACTGCGCACGGCGGGGTAGGAGAGACCGATCTCTTGCTCTACACGGTTAATTTTGCCTTCACATTTGATAAAGGTTTCAATAAAGCTCAACTGTTCAGGGGATAGTTGATATAGGCGGCCTAAAGAAAAATGGCCTTCAATATTGGTGTCACAATTGCGACAGTTTAAGCGGGTAACATGTAAGGTATCATTGCAAATGGGGCATTGACCAATAACTGGATTCATTTTGAATTCTCCTTTCGTTCTTTCATGATGGTCGTTTCCCGCAAGTATACTTGTAAATTAGAAAAAGTTACTGTTACCGTTATGCTTTAGAGATAGACAGGCTGCCTGTTGTCATTTTGGCTTTGATACGGCCGTTTCCCGAGCCCAACATTCCCTTGATCCGCCCGCCCGTAAGATGCCTGTTTTCAGATTTTTTGTGCAGTGGGAAATCAACGTTTAGCCTGCCTGTCGTTGTGCTGGCATCAATCATTGCGTTTGGTTCTTTTTGCAAGTTGAGTTCAATAGAGCCGGTGGTCGTTTCAAAACGATGATCATCATCCGTTAAAATACCATCGTAAGTGAGCCTTCCTGTTGTTGTTTTGGCATAAATAGCACCACCAATATTGGCTAGTTCTGTTGCCCCAGTCGTGGTACGAACAGTAACAGGTGCGTTGATCGCAGTAATCGTTGTTTTGCCTGTGGTTGTGTTGACATTAACTTCACAATCTTCGGGTACATTGATTTTGAAATGAGCTTTGGCATTGTTCCATAAGAATAATTTTTGCACCCAACTGGTCACATCTTCTTTGTTCGTTTTGCTTTCTGCTTTGACGAAAAAGGTGTTTCCTTGACGGTACACATCAATTTCCATCTCTTCAAACTCAACATCGACGGTAATGTAACGGCCGTTATGTGCTTTAACATCAACAGAACCTACTTCAACTTCAACATCAAGTTTGCAGGTTTTGGGAAATTCTTCTTGGAAATATAGGTTCTTCATAAAAATCTCACTTTTTGTAAGAAAAATTGATATTTGGATTAGAAAAATTAATTATGTGGAAATAATAATACAGAAAATTTACATTGTCAAGGAGAAATTGTAAGAAAATTGAGGAAAATATAAGAAATATTGAAATTAATTGAAAATTCTTTGATTTTTCATGAGATTTATGAAAAAGATGAGGTGAACTCAAAGAAATAAGCGGATTTCTGACAAGATCTACCAAAAAACCCACTTATTTTTAGAATTATTTTGTGAAGTTTAAGAATTTTAAGCGGTAACGGCCGTAACTGGGGATTTATAAATTGATTTTCTGCGCGAAAATTTTACACGAAGCAAATCTTTTGGATGTGTGGTAGGAATATAATCCAATGATAGATCTTGATTTGGTAAAAGTTGCCAACGATAGTTGCGCAAAAGGTGGGTTGCGACCAACTTGATTTCTAGATTGGCAAATGCTTTGCCGATACAGGTGCGGGGGCCGCCACCAAACCCTACCAAGCTAAAGGCTGAATGATTTTGCCTGTTTTCAGGATGCCAACGATTGGGGTTGAATGTCAATGGATCTGGATAAACTTCGGGATCATGATGGGTGGCGATGATGCTATAAAGCAGTTGCCATCCTTTTGGTATGGTATAACCCGCAAATTCAAATGACTCCTCAACCCCTCTAAATCCAGAAATAACGGGTGGGTGTAAGCGTTCGACTTCTTGCAGAACTTGATCTAAGTAAGGCATTTGCCGTAAAAGCTTCATATCTGATTCAGTAAAGGTGTTGATATAGGCTTGTTCGGCACGCGCTTGCCCACAAACTTCGGGATTACGACCCAATTCCATACAAAAAGAGGTAAGCAACGATGTGGTTGTTTCATGTCCTGCAAATAATAGCAGGAGTGCTTGGGCTTCAATTTCTTGTTCGGTTAGCTTGTTACCGTCCTCATCTTCGCTAAGAATCAGCATGCTTAAAGCATCATTTTGTGGATTGCTTTTCCTTTTTGCAATTTGTTGGCCAATATAGTCGAGAATGTAATCACGTGCTTTCAGGGCTTTGGCAAATGGTGTTCCTGGCATATTGACGGGGAGGGTAAAAAAGCCTGTGGTCAGTTCACTAAATTTTTGGCTAAGAACGGCCGTATCTTCACCCGGCTCAGCCCCAATTAACAAAACTGTGGCAATTTCAAACGTCATCTTTTTAAATTCGGTGAACCACGCGAACTCTCTTTTTTCTTCCCAAAGGGCAAGATGTTTTTGAATGATGAGCTCCATCATTTCTACATAACTTGCCAACGCACGACCATGAAAGGCTGGGGCGATGAGTTTTCTTTTATGAAGATGTTCTTCACCATCTTGCACAAAAAGGGAACGACCGAGCAGCTCTTTGAACGTATTGGGCCATCCAGATGCCCAGGCCAAATATTCCATGCCGCTGTTGAGGATGAATTCATTGGCTTCAGCACCAGCTAAAACGGCCGTTGGACGCCCCATTAAATGCGTCTTGTAGACGGGTCCGTATTGTTCAAATCGTTTGACTGCAAAATCTGGCTCACGCAAGAATGTAAATGTTTCTCCAATAAATGGTAGACCCATTTTCCCTGGAGGTAATCTGTGTTCTGATCGGACAGAAAAATTATTCATTTAGAAACCATACCGCAAGTAACTATTGAATAAATCATCACATGTATATCTGCATACTGATTTATCCAACAATGGAATTGGCCAAAGGGATATTGAGTATTTGAGAGAATACTTTTACCAATTCAAACACAACAAATTAGTTTAGACACAAAAGATAGTGTAATGGTTCGAAATTAATAACGCAACCCACTTATCCGTCATTATCATCAATTATTTGTTCCGTTATACGTAAAATCTCATCTAAACTGGACTCTTTCGCTTTTTCAATGCGCTCGATTCTTTTTTGGAATTGGGAAAGGGCAAAGGTGGTGAAATCAGCGGGGACTAAACCAAAAGGAATGTTGTCACCGTAGGCGATAAAGGTGTCTCCGACAACATCTAGAGCTGTGGGCAATAAATAATTCATTGTCTCCTCAACGGCATCCCACAATTCGGGTTGCTCGGCAACGAGTCGAGAGATAAGGTAAATGCCATAAGCGATATGGCGCGATTCGTCTTGTTTGAGGAGCGTAATGCCTTCTTGTACGCCGGGCAAAATATTGTTCCGTTGCAAAACGGTGAAGTAACCATGATAGCCCGTTTCGGCGAGTACACCTTCAACAATCATATTATAGGTAACGGCTGCTTTTATTTGTGCCGTTGGGGAATGGTCGCTGAGTAGTGCTTGCAAGGTATTGGGCAAGGTATCATAAAAGATAGTGCGATAATTGTCTGAATGGTAGTGGCTTAATACGGCCGTTTTCCCGGTCACCTCATTCAAAAAGCGATTGAAAAAGTCAGTATGTTTTGCCTCTTCAAATAAAAACGTGGTCAAAAACATTTCTTCTTCTAAACGACCTTCTTTGGCAATAACCATAATTAAAGGCAGAAGATCGAGGGTGACAGCTTCTTCTCCAGCTTGAAACATAGCCGTCAAACGCCACAACAAATCTTTTTCATCCTCATTCAATGTTTGCCAATCATGTCGATCTTGCGTTAAATCAATATTTGTAGGATTCCAAACACCATATTTTTTTGCTTTTTCATACAATCGCATAGGTGGTGACAATCGATTGAGGCCGACCTCGGTTGTTGCAAATGATAGATGTGTCATAATTTACTCCTTAAAGATGATAGGTAATGGTAGGATAGCAGAATAGTTATATTTAGGAGTTTGCAATATGGAAAATTTAGAAAAAGAAACCAGTCAAAGTCCAAATAATACTCAGAAGCAAGAAGTTATCGAAAATAAAAGAATAATCAAACCATCACAGCAATTGGACCAATTATTGCGGCAAACACGGGTTAATCATTTGCAATTAAGCGCGATGGCTGATGTTAAAGCAAGCATGATGTTGACTTTGTCTTCTTTGATTATTACCTTTTCTATAGGTTACCTCTCTGATCCCATTTTGCGTTGGGCCGTCGTTGTTTTAATCCTATTTTGTTTATTAACCATTTTTGCTGCTGCCTACGCCGTCATGCCTAAGTTAAGCATGGATCATAGCCCTGACCCAACAAAATTAGACACCAATTTTCTCTTTTTCGGCAACTTTATTAACTACGATTATGATACTTATTTAGCCATTATGGAAAAGATTGTAGATGATGACTATTTGGTGTATGAAATGCAAATTCGAGAGATTTATGAGCAAGGATTATATTTAGGTCGTAAAAAATATTTGTTTATCCGATATGCATTTATGTTTTTCATCACTGGCTTATTAGCAAGTGGTATTGTTCTTGTCTTAACTTTTTTGACAGACATTGCCATCCATTAATAAAAATTATTGAAATATATAGGAATAGTTGCGTTTATAAGAACGTATGCTAACGTAGGAAACATGATTACACCAGCCGGAAAAGAATGTCGATTTTATTATTCAGATTATCATCGTGGACACTCAGAAGAGGAATGTCGCCTTGTGCAACACAATCAGCGCTCAAAAGATTGGAAGCCAGCTGATTGTGCCAAGTGTCCTGTACCTGAAATTTTGCAAGCAAATTCAAGCCCTGATCTGGTTTTGGAAGCTACAATTAAAGATGGCTTTATGGGTATGAATCGACGGGTTGAAGTAAAGGCATTTTGTAGTCGACACTTAATTGATGTCCCGAAACCACATGTTGGTTGCCCAGAATGTGCTAAAGAGAAACCAGGACTTCAGGAATTGTTTAAGGATCTGGATTAAGATAACATTGATGAGGTAAATATTTTGAGAGTGGAGCCATCCCATAATTGAAAACAGTTGGAGTTGAAAATTTATGATTCGTGCAGTTTTATTTGATCTAGATGACACCCTACTCGGTAATGAAACTGACCCCTTTGTGAAACATTACTTTGCCTTGCTTAGCCAATATGCAGAACCTAAGATGCCGTCGGATCAATTTGTAGCCACGCTCTTACGTGCCTCGCGGGAGATGATCTATAATGATGATCTTTCTCTTTCCAATTATGATGTTTTTTGGCACACATTTGCTGAATATTCTGGTGTAGACGTGCAAGAGATGGAAAATTTTATTGTTGGCTTTTATGAAGATGTTTTTCCCAAGTTACAGCATCTAACTGAACGTCGTGCAGTTGCCCTGCCTTTGGTTGAATATTGTTTTGCCCAAGATTGGAAGGTTGTGGTGGCTACAAATCCGATGTTTCCGCAAATGGCTATTGAGGAACGTCTGCGTTGGGCTGGTGTGCCTGTTTCTGAGCATCATTATGATTTAGTAACAACGCTAGAGAACATGCATTCGACGAAGCCTAATGTTTCCTACTATGAAGAGATTTTGTATCGTTTGGGGATTGAGCCAAATACGGCCGTTATGGTTGGCGATGATTGGAAAAATGACATTGAGCCCGCTTCTCAATTAGGCATTCGCACCTACTGGGTTAGTAAAAACGGTGAAACCCCACCTGATGCGTCATTAATTGAAGGTGCAGGTACACTGGATGATTTTTATGAATGGATTCAACAATTGAAATAGGATTGAGGGCTGAAGTAAAAGTGACGAGCAGATGTGTACTTAGTCCTCAGCACTCGCTACTTCTACCTTTATAAATTCTTGCTCATATCTGTGATTTTGATGCGCAGTCGGCCAATCTCTTTGGCATCTCGCTCTTCTGCAAAAAGCTCATAATGATGCTTTTTGTAGGCGAGGTGGCTGCATTCGTGGAAAAAGTGACTCACTTCACGGTTGGCTTTCCACCCTTTGCCAAACAAAATGCTCGCAGAATGGGTGAAGCGTTGGATGCCTGAACAGGCAAGATTGCATTGTGTTTGGGTCAATGTGCCTAGCGCAACTTCTTCGCCTAAATATTTACGCAGCCAGCTTCGTTCTTGCCAAATCGCGCCAATGATAATCGCAATCAGCACCCAAATACCACCCCAATCGAGGAAAATGGCGGCACAAACAAAGGCTTCACCAATAGAAACAGTTAGATTATGCAGGAAGTGCAGGAATACGGCCGTTCCCCAACCCAGCATGGGCGCAATGAATTTTATGCCCAAATTGGGTGACATGCGCGCCACAGCGATCCCCAAGCCCGTGAATCCAGTAAATAATGCATGATTTAGCCCAAAAATGATTGCACGGAAAAAGATGTTCACTGTCATCGCTTCCATGCCCCCAAGATTGTATTGGTTGATAAAGTAATACACATTTTCAACCATGCCAAAACCGAGTCCAACCATTGTCCCATAAATAATGCCATCTAATGGACTATCAATTTCATGTCGCCAGAAGAGGAAGATGCCCAGCAAGATCATCCCTTTGATCGATTCTTCGACCAGTGGGGCAATGAGTGCCGCTGTTGTGGCCTCAGCAGCAAACCCTTCGCCTAAAATGAGGTAAACCGGAAGACTTAACGCGGTATTGAAAATGTAGGCGACAACAATACTAGGGATTGCTCCCCATAAAAAGGTAGCTGACAATAGCCAGAAAGGCTCCTTCTCATAGCGATCTACCCAATAAACAACACCGATATAAATAAGTGTAGGAATAAGTGCTGCTACGATAGCAAACAGAAGAATGG
>JBNKHS010000147.1:0-9718 GCA_050290485.1 Promineifilaceae bacterium (SeqCode)
GCTCTAAATCAGCACCAAATGCGCGCATTGTGTCTAGTTTCTCTTTGGCAAAAGCATCAGATGATACAACTTTGAAGGGATACCCTTTCACCGCACAAACAAATGCCAAGGATGAACCTGTACTGCCACCAGTATATTCAACAATGGTCATACCAGGATGCAAATCGCCACGCTTTTCAGCCTCTTCGATCATCGCTAACGCCATGCGATCTTTGTATGAACCAGTTGGATTGAAATATTCTAATTTAACCAGCACAGTAGCGCTGCTTTCGGGGACAATTTTTTGCAATTGAACGATTGGTGTTTGGCCAATGGCCTGTAAAGTTGATGAACTCAATTTATCCGACATACACTCCTCTCTTTTCCGGCAAAATATAGTGGCTTAAATGAAACGGCCGTTTTCTAGGAACGAACCACAATTACATCCCATCTCATCGGAATACCCTCTGGTTCTTGCCTCGCTTTAATTAAATCAACAATCTGCTGCGTCTCAGTTGCACTAAAACTATCAATCGAACGCAAAGCAACAAACCCTGCAAAAGCAAGAGAGGCTTCAGAAGCCTCTTTCTTACTAGTCAACATGTCTCCAATCGGAATCCATTTTGTATAAATATGTTGACTAACCTCACAGGGTAATGTTGCTAACGCCTGAACCAGTTCATCACCAACCAAAGTCGTACGTTCATCAGGTGACAAACTTCGATTAAAATCAGCCTCAATTGAATCAATATTAGGGAGCACAATACAAGCGGTTCCATTTGTGTTTAACAAACTCAACAATTTATACAGCCAACGTTCTTCCACGCCAATGTAAAACCAGGAAAACATGGACACAATGCGATCAAATTGTTGGTCAACTGCATATTCTTGGAAAGTCGTCTCTGCTATCGCCTCCACACGCTCCAAGAGATTTTCTTGTTGCATATATTGGCGAAATGCTTGGCACTGTTCCACAGAGGGATCAAGATACCACATTTTTGCTTGTGGCAACGCCTGTCGCAGTAATGTCGCTTCTACAATTCCCATCCCGCCACCAACACTTAATATCGAATTGACCTCTTCCCAAGTGGTTAAGTCAAGCAATGCGTTTGTTTGCGCTTCTGAATCATCAACCAGTTTAAGAAAAAGTTGAAAGAGATCGCGATGGGAACCCTCATAAAGTTTAGCACTCATTTCGTATCGCTCCTTAACTACTTCTCGCATCAATGGGGAAATCTATGAATCGTCTTGATGACAATATACTATAAACGATTCTTATCTTTTTTACCTAAAGAGCCGTTCTCAAAAAGCGCTTTCGTTTAAGATTAGCAACTGACAAGCGCGACAGTTAAACAAGTCGTTGATCGCATTGATTGCGTACACCACAGTGAGTGCATTTTGCCTGCTGATTGTGGTCACGATCCACTTGATGGGCAAACATATCTTGTCTCATCTCAGCCAGTACATCAAGCAGATCTGCTTCTAAATCGCCTGTGTAATCCACGGCAAATGCACGATCTTGGTATTGGATAATGCCGTAATACGGCCGTATTCCATAATTGCGCTCCACCAACCAACAATATGCGGCAACCTGCAACACATGTCCCTCGTGTGGTTGTACTGGGGCCATTCCCGATTTCAATTCGACAGGAACAATCGCCCCGTCATCCTGTTCAATTAAATAATCTGGCTTCCCCACAAGCTTCAGTTCGGTATCATACAAAGGTTCACTATTTGGAAACCACGCCTCCGCATCTGTATAAATGATCTTCCCATCCGGCAGGCCACTTTTTGTTTGCAACTGCTGTGCACGAAACACAAAGAACAGGGCAAGCCCCAATAAAAGTAAACCAAAACCAAGAGAGTAAATCCCAAACGTCATGCCCAGCCTACTTTACCGTTAGCATCAGTAGTTCAAAAGTCATGAAGGCCACAAAAATGAAGAGTAATACATAAGCAATACGTTTCGTCCATATTGCTTGCCACACGACCCTACCATGGGCCCGATGATGCTTGGTGCCACCACGAAGCTCACGCACATTTTGTGATGCTGCACCATGTCTTCTCTTCAACCACCATGATCGACGACAATATATATAGGTTGATATTTCACTTGCTCGAATCCAGTAATCGCTCATCTGTTCTATTCTACTCACCCCCATTCTTCCCTGTCAAGAAACTTAATTTTTTGCATCAATAGAAAAACTGATTATAATCCAAACCCTTATTTTTAACGTGCGTCCTTGTAAACGCACTTGTCCCCCAAAAACCTAGTAAGGAGGATCCTAATGAAAACAAAACGCATGTTTTGGATGATCGGATTAGCACTTTTAAGTGCAATATTTGTTGTTGCTTGCCAACCAACGACGGTTGAAGTAACCCGCGTGGTTACGGAAACAGTGACCGAAGTAGAAGAAGTTCCTGTTGAGGTGGAAGTTCCTGTTGAGGTTACCCGTGTCGTGACAGAAACCGTCACAGAAACCGTCACTGAAGAAGTTGAAAAAGCCCCCCTTGGCTCAGAACAACGTCCCATTCAAGTACTCTTCGTCCCTTCAGTGGATGCAGATGTTATCGTTTCTGGTGGTGAACTTTTGGCACAAGAATTAGAAGCCGCAACCGGATACAAATTTGAAGTCAGTGTACCCACCAGCTATGCAGCTACCATTGAAGCGATGTGTGCTTCTCCAGATGATACGATTGGCTTCATCCCCGCACTTGGTTACGTCCTCGCTAACGAACGTTGTGGGGTACAAGTGGGGAACGCAGCAGTTCGTTTTGGTTGGCCTGTTTATTGGTCACAAATCGTCGTTCGTGAAGACAGTGGCATCGAATCAATCGAAGATTTAGCTGATAAAACTTGGGGTGCGCCCAGCGTTACTTCAACTTCAGGTTACCTGGTTCCATTAGCAACCCTCAGCGATATGGGTATCGAAACGGGTGAGGTTGTCGAAACTGGTGGTCATACCAACGCCATGCTTGCTGTGGCACAAGGTGATGTTGACTTCGCAACTGCATTCTTCAGCCCGCCATTGTTGCCAAATTATGATCGTACTTGGGATCCAAAAGTAGATGATCCAGAAGTTTGGCGTGAAGCTGGTATTGCCCCAGAACTTACCGCTGAAGGTCGTGTATTTGTCAATGGTGACCCTGCCGAAGGTGGCTATCGTATTTTAGACGCACGTGCAGCAGCAATGGAAACTTATCCAGAAATTTTCAATGAAACTCGTATCTTGGCAATTTCTGACCCCATTCCAAACGATACAGTTTCTTATGGTGCAGAATTCCCCTTGGGTCAAGCACAAGAAATTGTCCAAGCATTACAAGCATATGTTGCTTCTGATGCTTGCCAAGATCCAGGAGAAGGTGTCGTTACGCTTTGTTCTGACGCGTTCTACAGTTGGACGGGTGCGGAACCAACCACCGACTCTGCATATGATCCCACACGCTTCATCATGCAAGCTTTAGGCATGACTGAAGAAGATGTTTTGGGTGAATAATTTTCATTATTGTTAAATAGAGAAGCCGGGCACCTTGTCCGGCTTCTTTTTTCCACAAGCAACTTTCCGCATTTAGCAATCAGCCGTTAGCTATTAGGGGATTATTTTCTGATGGTTAACAGCTGATTGCTAATGAACGAAGAAACATATGCTCAAAGTAAAAAATCTCACAAAAGTTTATGATGATGGTACGGTTGCTTTAAAAGATGTCAGCTTTGAAGTACCGGATGGTCAATTTTTAGCAGTTGTTGGCTTAAGCGGTTCTGGTAAAAGTACACTTTTGCGTTGTATCAATCGTTTAATTGAGCCGACCAGTGGTGAAATTTGGTGGAATGACATCAAAATTTCACACGTTGAAGGGGAAGAGCTGCGTCGGGTTCGCCGTAAAATTGGCATGATTTTCCAACATTTCAATTTGGTGCAACGCTCTTCAGTCTTGAAAAATGTGCTCAGTGGTCGTTTAGGATACGTCAATCCGATCGCCAGTGTATTCGGCCGTTTTCCAGAGGCGGATGTGCAAAAGGCATATGAAAGCCTTGCTCGCGTTGGCATTCGTGAAAAAGCAAATAATCGTGCTGATGAGTTAAGCGGTGGACAACAACAGCGGGTGGGGATTGCACGGGCATTGATGCAAGATCCTGAATTGGTATTGGCCGATGAACCCGTTGCCAGCCTTGACCCTGTTTTAGCCCACAGTATCATGGCACGCCTGCAACAAATCAATCAGGAAGATGGGTTTACAGTCATGTGCAGCCTCCACTTTTTGGATTTGGTCCAGCAATATGGTGATCGCGTTATTGCCCTCAATGAAGGCAAATTAGTGTTCGAAGGAGCCCCTTCGGAAATTGATGATCAACGATTTAAAGACATTTATGGTGAAGAGGCGGTAAGAATTGGGTAATTGAGTTATTTGGCAATGACTCAATTACTTCATTACAAATTACGCTAATGTAACACCGTATATTTTTAAGAAAGCGACGGAAGAGAATGAATAAACAGGAGCAGGAAAAAAGCGTCAATCCTTTGGTGAAAGCGTTATTCATTTTAGGAGCATTTATTTTTCTTTTTGTTTTGTATGCTTATGCTATTGATGTGACGCAAATTAATTTTGAAGAGCCACAAGATCCGAGGCGGCAAGCAGTCACGACTCGTGTGATTCGTGCGTTAGCGCGACCTGACTTTTTTGAATTTAATGAAATTACCCGATCTATAAGTATCCCGATAAAGATCCCTTGTACGGGAGATATTAGTGGCTCGCAGTTTACGTTTGAAAACGGCCGTTCAGCAACGATCAGACCAAATTGTGCCTCAACAACACAAGAAACCATTACCGTTGAAGCGAGTGGATTCTTGCCCCGCACTGATGGCATTATGCGTTGGCATCCACCTGGCGACCAATCCACATCCCGTGCCTTAACCAGCTTCCGCACGGACCGTAATGGCGACTTCGTCGCGGAATTCTCTATGCCCGATATTCGCGAATCAGATGAGCCACAACGCATCGAGATTGAAGAGAAATGGAGTGAGGGCGGCTTTCTGGGCACAGGTATTATTGGTTGGAGTGAAGCGTCGAAGATTACATTTGAAAAAATCATTGAAACCGTGCTGCTTGCTTTGATGGCAACCACAGTAGGGACAATTCTTGCTGTACCGATCTCATTTATGGCAGCACGCAATTTAATGGAAAATGTAGGACTGCCTTTGGCGGCGATTATGTTTGCCATTATTGGGCTTGGCGCAGGCTACCTTTTTGGGGCGAATTTTACGGCCGTTTTGCTAGAATTTGCTGCCTCTTTAACCAATAACACGGCCGTTGGTATAAGCATAGTTATTGGGTTGCTGGTGTTGGCATGGGCAATCATTAAATTTGGACCACGTCAATTAGAAGGTGAAGACAAAACAAGATTAAGTCTTTCTGTTGAATGGCTCAAAATCATGCTTGCCTTAGTTGCTGTATTCTTTGCCATTTTGCTCTTAGGGCATCTCGGCATCACTTTTGGCAATTGGTTAACCCCCAGCTTAGGCGGGCTCGCCTTTATTGGTCACTTTATCACCTTCTTGGCTGAAGGAATCACAGTATTGTCTACGTTTGTTGTCGGGTTAATCTTGGCGTTGATTGGCGCGGTTTTAGGCAGCACTTACGGGCAAGAAATGATCTTGCGCTCAAACAAAACCGTGGGACGAGTCGTTACGGCCGTTTTAGCAGCATTCGGTTTATTTGTCTTTGTTTACGGCTTTGGCTCTTTCCTTAACTGGCTTTATCAATACGATGAACCTAGATTATGGACATTGTATCCAGCAAGTGCGGCTGCCGTTGTGGGCATCATCGTGGGGCTCATTATTGACCCACGCCGTCAATTTGCAATTGGGTTTTGGCTCTACACCCTCCTGCGCAGCTTCCTCAACCTGATCCGTTCGATCGAGCCCTTGATTTACGTCATTGTGTTTGCAGTTTGGGTCGGTATTGGTCCATTTGCGGGGGTCATGGCCTTAACCATTCACACCATCGCGGCTCTGGGCAAATTGTTCTCAGAGCAAGTCGAAGGCATTGCCGAAGGGCCTATTGAAGCCATTACGGCAACAGGTGCCAATCGTCTACAAATGATTATGTATGCGGTTGTACCGCAAATTGTGCCTCCGTTTATCGCCTTCACATTGTACCGTTGGGACATCAATGTCCGTTTCTCAACAGTCATTGGGTTTGCTGGTGGTGGTGGTATTGGCTTTGTCTTAGTACAAAACATCAACTTGCTGCAATATCGTCAAGCAGCGGTGATGATGCTCGCCATCGCAGTTGTGGTCATTACATTGGATTACATCAGCTCCAAAGTTCGTTCGCGGATTACTTAATAGGCGTTCTTTATATTTCAGGATATAGATATTTGTAATTGGGTAACTGGGTAATTTTTAATTACTCAGTTACCCAATTGTTTTGCTCATCATACATGCTATGGATCAAATACCCCTCCCTTCTCTCCCTCAATTGTTAAATGTTGCCCGCGATACGGCCGTATCTGCTGGCCAACTCGCACGTGAAAAATGGTACGCCCCACGCGATGTGCAAAGCAAAGGGTTTCGCGATTTGGTCACCGACGTTGATGTCGCAGCCCAAAAGATGATTGTCACCGGGATTCTGCAAGCTTTTCCCGATCATGGCTTTTTGCCAGAAGAAGAGGATGATTCGTTACCGCAAGCAGGCCCCATCATTTGGATCATTGACCCGATTGATGGCACAACGAATTACAGTCGCCAACAACCCAATTTTGCCATTTCTGTTGCCGCTACCCGCCCTATCTTTGATGCCCAGCAAAATATCACCGCTTATGAACCTTTAGCAGGGGTTGTCTACGATCCGATGCGACATGAACTATTTTCAGCAATGAAAGGAGAAGGGGCGCGGCTTGAAGATGGCAGTGGGCATCGTCACACGTTAAAAGTTAGTACCGTTGACAATTTACAAAATGCTGTGCTTTGTTTGAGTTTAGGTAGTAGTGAACTAAGAAGGCAACAAGCACAAAAATGGCTGCACGCATTTAACGAGGATATCTTTACCGTACGCAGTATTGGGTCCGCTACTTTATCGTTGGTTTGGGTAGCGGCCGGTCGTTTTGACATTTACTTTAATCAAAATATTAAAGCATGGGACGTGGCGGCTGGTGCACTCATCTTACAAGAAGCTGGCGGGGAATTTTCTAATCTTGCTGGGGATGGGTTTGCCTGGTTGTCTCCTCAGGCAGAATGTGTGGCTACAAACGGCCGTATTCATACCACCACCCTCCAAATATTGAATGACCACAAAATATAAGCACAAGTGTCCAAAAATCGCCTGATGATACTTGGCAAAAGTGCCTAGAATCATTTGTGAAATTTTTGTCAAACTCCCCACTACTCTGTACAATCCAATATGGTACACTACTGTTGTGTAGTGAAAACGTAGAAGTTTTTGAAATAGGAAAAACAAATCCTACGTTTTCACTTTAGCAATTCACAATTTCTGTTCCTTACGTTGTAAAATGGTTTTTGTGGATTGCATTGCATCATGTGGGGTGCAAACCAAAATACCGATTTTTGACAACATGAACACACCTTTCAATACCATCACGAGGGCAAAATTGATATGCGCTGGCCTCCCTATAAACATATATTTTTTGATTGTGACTCCACCCTTTCGACAGTAGAGGGTATCGATATTCTTGCGGAAACCGCTGGGAAGAAGTGGCGCGTTGAGGTCCTCACCAATGCGGCAATGGATGGCAAACTTGACCTGGAAGATGTTTATGCCAAACGACTACAAGCAGTAAAACCCACCCGAGAACAAATCAGAGAAATACGGCGTGTTTATAAACGCAATATTGTCGAAGACGCCAAAGAAGTAATCACCACATTGCATAGACTAGGACATCATGTCTACATCATCAGTGGCGGATTGGCTGAACCCGTTGAAGAATTCGGGGTCTTTCTTGGCGTTCCCAAAGAGCGCATTCGCGCCGTAAATGTTGGTTATAACCATCTGTCTGGTAAATGGTGGGAAGGTAGCACACATGGCATGGAGGAGCGATATTTAGATTATGAAGAAGGAACCCTTACGGTCAGTGATGGTAAGGCCCAAATTGTAAAAGAGTTGCTTGGTACGCAAAACGGCCGTTCTCTGCTCATTGGAGACGGCAGTAGTGATCTTCTTGCAGGAGAAGCAGTCAACTTGTTTGTCGGTTTCGGTGGGGTTGTGGCCCGACAGCGCGTCTTAGAAAATGCCCCCGTTTTCCTGCATACCCCTAGTATTTCCCCCATCCTCGCCTTGGCAGCTGGCCCCGCAGCCATTCGCCAAACCATCGGTACAGATTCTGAAACCCTTTTCCGTAAAGCGTTAAATTTAATAAAAACAGGAGCATTAAGTTATTCTGATGAGCGAATCAAATCAAAATTCACCACGGCATTCAACGCCACATATCAAACTCTTTATCCCGGGACCGACTGAAGTTCTCCCTGAGATTCTCGATGCCCAAGCCAATTGGATGATTGGGCATCGCATGCCGGAATGTTCAGATTTAATTGGTCGGATTGAACCAAAGTTACAACAAGTTTTTGCAACAAAACAACGTGTTTTAATCAATGCCAGCACAGGTACAGGCTTCATGGAAGCATCTATCCGTAACACTGTTGACAAAAAAGTACTCAACTGCGTGAATGGTGCTTTTAGCGACCGTATGCGTGAAATCACCGAAATGTGCGGTAAAGAAAACGAAGTTCTCGAAGTAGAATGGGGTGAAGCAATAACACCAGAGCTTGTCGCTGAGCGTTTGGCTTCTGGTGAATTTGACGCCGTTACCGTCGCTTGGAATGAAACCAGCACCGGTGTGACCAGCCCAATCAAAGAAATTGGCGAGATCGTGCGCCAAGCCCCTAATGGCGAAAACATCATTTACATTGTGGACGCCGTTTCCATTTTAGGTGGCGCTAAAGTGGAGTTCGATGCATGGGACATTGATGTGCTGATAACCTCCAGCCAAAAAGCGTTTGCCTTGCCAGCGGGGATTGCCTTCTGTGGCGTCTCTGAACGTGCTATGGCCAAAGCAGCAACCGTACCCAATCGTGGTTTTTATTTTGATTTCTTGACCTTAGCTAAATATTTAGACAAGAATCAAACCCCTTCTACAACCCCGATTTCACTACTCTACGCACTCGACAAACAGCTAGACTTGATGCTTGATGAAGGCTTAGATAATCGGTATGCGCGCCATCTTGCCATGCGCGACCGTACCCACGCCTGGGCTGCAGAAAAAGGGTTTAAACTGTTTGCTGCTGAAGGGTATGAATCCCCAACTTTGACATCATTCCATAACAATTTAGAAATCGACATTCCTGCGTTGAATAACTTCTTACGCACAAAAGGAATGTTCCTTTCTAATGGATATGGGGCCAAATTGAAAAATGTCTCTTTCCGCATTGCGCATATGGGTCAATTACAAATGGAAGATATGGAAGGCTTATTTGCGGCTATTGATGAATTTATGGCCTAAATAATGGTAGGGGCACACCGATGTGTGTGCCCAAGATCAGGGCTGACACACAGGTCAGCCCCTACCCATAATCGTTATTGTTTTAACCCTTAAATTACAAACAAGCATCAAAAGTATTGAGTTCAAGAAAGACCTGATTTTATCGGGTCTTTTTTATTTCTGTGCTATAGTTATTTATGTGTTTTTGCAATTCACGAAGTTGCTGAAGGGGTCGTGTAAATGGTG
>JBNKHS010000148.1:0-9705 GCA_050290485.1 Promineifilaceae bacterium (SeqCode)
GATCTTATCCGGGCTTGTCGTCAAGGTGATGTTCATGCCTGGCAAACTGTGGTAAACAAATATAAGCGTCTTGTCTTTTCAATCCCACTGAATTATGGACTTTCACATGAAGATGCAGCCGACGTCACCCAAATCACCTTCACAATTATGTTCGAAAGCTTGGATCAATTTTATGCCGATGCGCGGTTGGCGCCTTGGTTGGCAACTGTAGCCCGCCGACATTCTTGGCGGGTCATGGAGCGTTACCGACGTGAACGCATCAAAGATGATGTCGATCTTGAGCAGGACCTGATAACGGAGATTGATCTGACCCAAAAGGAAGAAATGGATAATTTGGCATTACTAGAATGGTTAGATGAAGGATTTGCTCAACTCGACGACAGGTGTCGCAAACTGTTGTTATCCCTTTATTTTAGTCCAGAAAAACCAACCTATGCAGAGGTAGCAACTCGGTTAGACATGCCCACCAGCAGTGTGAGTCCCATTAGGGCACGTTGTCTTAAACGTCTCAAAAAATTATTGGGCAAACAACCGTAATTATCGCTAACATTATTGGTGGTGTGTACAAATGTGCCAATTAGATAAGATCCTGTACTTTTTTCACCCTTTCGTTGCAATACTGTAATAGAGCGTTATAAGCCACGCTTTAATCGGATGGTCATTTATGAAGAAAAAAAACAGAGACGACTTTGAACAACTACTGAATTGGGTCGAAGGTCGTTTACCAGCTGCAGAAGCTAAACAATTAGAAGCACAATTAGAAACGGCCGTTGATGACACACATGCCTTGATTGAATGGCTGCAAACGTTTCAACATATAACCGAAAAATACCAGTTAGTACAACCACCAGATGATCTGGATGCAAAGCTATACAATATTTTCAACAAGCAGCCCCAAACAACACAGCGCCCCCGCTTCTTCCAGCAGCTAATGGCCGCATTGACCTTTGATAGCTACCAGCATTTAACAGCCGTCGGTGTACGTGCCGCTGCTGCCAAATTAGAACGACAATTTGTATACGGGACAGACTTGGCCGAAATCACGATCGACTCACAATGGGATGCTCAGGCAAAAAGTGTGCATATCAATGGACAGCTCTTTCCTCAAGATGATGCAGACGAGACGATCTATGTGGTTGAACTGCAAAGAAACAAAACGACAACAAAAATGACCGCAACTGATCCCTTGGGTAAATTTACATTCACTTCGCTAGCGCCAGATACGTACGATATCATCCTTAGCGGCGATCAAGTCGAAATAGCAATGACAGGCATTGAGCTGCAATTTTAAGTTATGCCACCACCTGCCGAAAATTTGCTCAGTGAATCTTTAATTACAGAGCTCCTACAAGTATCGGAAACCACAGGGCAAGCATCACTGCTTGCTGATGCTGATTTATTGAATGCAGACGGGTTGACCTGTTTGTTGCAAACGGCCGTTAATCTGGTACACAATGACCCCATGCAGGCGCGCCATTTGAGCCACATTTGCCAGCAGTTAGCTGAGGACGTTGGGGCACCACTCCTACTGCCTAGAGCGACTTACATTATGGCGCAAACACACGCTGTTATGGGGCAGCTCAATGAGGCGCTGACGCTTATCCGCTCTGCTCATGATGGCTACCTGATCCTTGAGGCGGAGCTACCTGCACTGCGCACAAATCTGGGTCGAATCCATGTTTTGAATGAGCTGGGACATCATCAAGAAGCCATTGCCGTGGCTCAGGATCTCATTGAGCGCCTGGCCCTCTTAACAAGTCTATCCGAAACCGCACAGGCCGAAGCAGAGATGATTGAGGCAACTGCATACCAAAATCAAGGTGTCTGTTACCGTATGATGGGCCGCTACGAAGATGCGCTCAGGGCGTATACATTTGCGGAAGCTGGGTTCCAAAAAGCAGGGCTTACAGAACGATTAGCTGACATTTACAATAATCGTGGCATCATCCTTCTCCATTTGGGTCGTGTCAGTGAAGCCCTAACTGATTTTGAAACGGCTGCTTCTGCTCTGCAAAAAGCAGGCCACACGTTGCTCTATGCACGCTCATTGATCAATATCGGTGATGCCCATTTATTACTGGGACAATATGCACATAGTTTGAATGCGTTGGCCGAAGCCCACCAACTGTTGAGCCAATTAGACATGCTCGCGGATGCATACACGCTGCTGCTACAGCGCGGTGATGTTTATCTAGCCTTGAATTTATATCCCGAAGCGATTGAGGCCTATCAGGAAGCAGAACGTGCTTGTCGGAACGCAGGTATGGCTCATTATCATGCACATGCGTTGTGGG
This sequence comes from Promineifilaceae bacterium (SeqCode), assembly GCA_050290485.1. GTDB lineage: Bacteria > Chloroflexota > Anaerolineae > Promineifilales > Promineifilaceae > JBNKHS01. Next base: position 2,295 of record JBNKHS010000148.1, read on the forward strand.
GCATGGGGGCAACCTTCACCATGTTGGCCAATTATGATGCAGCGGCAGCGGCTTTAGCACAGGCAGAAGCATTATTCACCAAAGCAGAAAACATCCCGATGTGGTGCAGCGTAAAATTAGAACAGGCCGCCTTGTTTGCCGCTCAAGGCGATCGTGAAAAGGGATTGGCGGCTGCACAACACGCTTTTGACCGAGTAACTAAAGAAAAATGGCCTTTACAGGCATTGTATGCTCGTTTGCGCTTAGTAGATTTATTGCCAGACAGGGCCGTTGCTGAGCAACATCTCCTCACAGCGCAACAACTGTCCCAAGAACTACTGTTACCCCATATTCATTACCGCATTCAACAACGTCTGGGTCATCTGCGTTGGCAGCAAGGGCAGTTGGCAGAAGCACAAACATGTCTAGAAACGGCCGTAGGTAGTATCGAAAAACTGCGTGGTGCCATCGCCCACGAAGCGATGCGCATCTCTTTCTTGCATGACAAATTAACTGCTTACCAAGATTTATTACAACTTCACCTCTCCCAAGAAGGCCAGCAACGTTGGCAACAAGCATTTGCCCTGGCCGAACAAGTCAAGTCGCGCACCTTGGTAGAGCTTGTAACTGGCCTTGTGGACATCGACCCCATTCACCCGGAAGATCCCCACCTTGCCACCCAACTACAAACATTACGGGGCGATCTGAACGCTACTTACAATAACTTTCTCGGCTCGCTCGACACAACAGAACCCACACTTTCTCCTCCCGAACTATTATCCCGCGCCCAAGCACTCGAACAGAAAATCGACAATATCCAACAGAAAGCAAGATTGCCCAAAACGACCAATACCCAAATGGGTGCTTTGCCCTTAGATGCCATTCAAGCACAACTCCCTCAAAGCCTCTCCCTGTTAGGCTATCATATTATTGGGGATGAAATTATGGCTTTTATTCTGAGAGAGGATCAGGTCGAGGTGGTTAGAAATGTATGCACAGTAACGGTTATTCAACCATTGCTGCACCAACTCTCTTTGGAATGGAGTCGCTTTCGTATTGGGGCAGATTTTGCCAAACGACATATGGCTCGACTGGAAAAATCTGTGCAACAAGTTCTATCCACCTTACACACAGCATTGATAGATCCACTGCTACCCCATCTACCCACTGACGCTAACCTGGACAATCCCGCTCAGTTACTGATCATTCCTCACGGGATACTGCATCAAGTTCCTTTTCACGCTTTGTGGAACGGCCGTTGTTATATGCTCGATCAATTTGAAATTTCATATGCACCGAGTGCTACGCTTTTCGCATTATGTCAACAACAAACACGCCCACCGCTTGACAACGCCTTCATCATGGGCGTTCCCGATCCCAACATTCCTGCCGTAACTGTCGAAATTCAAGCCATTAGTCAACAATTTCCTACAGCCACCATCAAGGTCAATGAAGAAGCGACGATTGATACCTTTTACACAAACGCAGTAGCTGCCAATCTTATTCATCTCGCTTGCCATGGCTTATTCCGTGCCGACAACCCCATGTTTTCTTCCTTAAAATTACACGATGATTGGTTAACCGCCGCCGATATTTTACAGTTGAACCTAAATAGTTGCCTCGTGACGTTGAGCGCATGTGAAACCGGCCAAAACCAAGTGCAAGACGGGGACGAACTACTCGGTTTAACGCGCGCATTCATCGGTGCAGGGGCAGCCTCTCTTCTGGTTAGCCTCTGGGTCGTTCATGATGAGACGACAGCTACATTCATGACCGATTGGTATCAAGCATTACGTCAACAAAAGGCACAAAATAAAGCCTCAGCATTACGCAAAGCCCAACTTAAGCTGAAGGCAAAATATTCGCACCCATATTATTGGGCATCCTTTGTGCTCATTGGACAAAGATAAACCACATTCATCAAAACTGTAAGCTATTAAAAGTATCGTCACATTAACACATGATTTGTAACAACTCCGCCCACAAAAGAAGGAATGGATAATGAAAAGACCCCAAACCGTACAATATATTCGCACCGGATTTTTGTTATTATTGATCGGACTTCTATTGATTACTGGCATATCAACGAGCCCTATTCAGGCTGACACCTTGTCTGTAAATTATGAAAGCGATCAAATTGTCGTCAAACTCTCGCCCACAACTTCCATCGAAACAATCAACAGTAATTATATGGTTAGCCCTGTACGACAGCTCCTCAACAACAACATTTACTTATTGCAAGCCGCATCTGCCGCTGATGCTGACCAAATCGTCTCCGCGATGAGCAATGATCCAACTATTGAGTATGCAGAGCTAAACTTAATTGCCTCTGCCCCAGAAGCCAGTGGGCGCGATATTTATGGCTGGCCTGATGGAAACAGCGACAAGGATAGTCAGACGAGTCTCCAAAAAGAGTCTGATCCCCAGCTTCTTTTTGAATTTGAATGGGAAATGAGTGGTTCAGAGAGTGCTCATTATTATCAGCAACCAACTGTTGCTCAAGTCAATGTGGACCAATCATTGAGCCAAGGCAACGATGTGGTGGTTGCTGTGATCGATACAGGAATGGACCTCAACCATCCTTTGTTACGCAATAACATTACCCAAAATAAGTATGACTTTATAGATGATGATGTGCTCCCCCAAGATGAATTTAACAACCTGGATGATGATGGGGATGGATTTATTGATGAAGTTGCTGGTCACGGCACGCATGTTGCCGGCATTATTCATTTGGTCGCACCAGAAGCGCAGATTATGCCTCTACGTGTTTTAGATTCGGACGGACAGGGGAATTCGTTTATTGTTGCCGAGGCGATGTTGTATGCCTTAGAAAATGGCGCAGATATTATAAATCTTAGTTTAGGAACAACCTATCAATCTCAATTTTTGCTCGACGTCGTTGCCCAAGTAACGGATGCTGGTGTTGTTGTGGTTGCTGCGGCAGGTAATTACGGAGAGGATACGCCACAATATCCAGCTGCAGCAGATTGTGCTTTAGCCGTTACAGCCCTTGGTCCCGGACATATTAAAGCAGAGTATGCTAATTACGGTCCGTGGGTGGATTTAGTTGTCCCCGGCAAACACATTTACAGCACCTACCCAAATGGCTCATTTGCATGGTGGAATGGTACATCGATGTCTGCTCCATTTGTTGCAGGACAAGCTGCCCTTATTGTGGGCTACTCTCCATCGCTGACATTAGAAGAGATTGGAGACCTGATTGCAGGAACGGCCGTTTCCCTAGATAACGCCAATCCCAATTACGCTGGGCAATTAGGAGCCGGTTTAATCGATATACAAGACAGCCTAACCACCCTGGCCAATGGAGATTGGCCCGACACATCATTAAATCCACTTACAGGATGTACACAAGGGAATTAGTCCCTCTTTCCTTTACTCTATTTTCAATAATTGAAAAGGGTGATGTCATTCGGCATCACCCTTTTTTGATCAATCTCCATCAAAATCCCAATACCCTGTACTTTTTACCCTATGCTGGCTACTTAACTCATCCATCACCGATCATCAGACTAAAACATGCTAATTTCCTCCAATTTGATTGCCATGTTGACTCAATATTAACTAATCAAAATGGAGTTTAATCATCAGATTTACTATCATCAACGCGGCACATCCTTTATCAAAAACGTCAAAAAAATCCGTCCAAAAGCTCACGAAACCAGATGCGGTAGGCGAAGTATCCGAAGCTTATCTTTCACTCCGTGGCAGCAAGCATGCCACCAACAAGAAAATCATAGCAAAGAGCGGCTTCTCAATCCAAAACAAGAGTACTGCTACAAAGAGGAATACAATCCACCCCAAAAACTGAAGATATGGTTTAGGATAAGAAATTGTTGCTAATCGTGCCTGCCTCTGTTTTACGGACAAAATCGCAAGCCCAATACCTGCCAGACCCATAAAAGCGTATAAGAAAAGAACAATATACACCACAAAGGGCAATTTCTTCTTGCCCACAACAATATGCTTATCAAGGGGCTGTCGTGTTAAGTTGAAAAGCAAAGCAGATTCACCGATAAAGGGTGCATCTGACAAATTCGAGAGCATACGCGTACCCAACAATGTGCCATTATACAGAGGCCATGAGGCAACAATGGCTTCCATGCTCAAGGGGTATGCTTGGTCAAGTCGTCCATTGGTTCGCATGGCCCCAATGCCAAAAGCGCTCGCCGCAGTCCCATATCCCCCCACCACAGGACCCGCATCCACATCTAGAAACCATGTTCCATATGAAGCATCTTTGGAAAACTCGCGAACACCAGTTACCAGCCATCCTTCTTGCCAAAAATGATCTTCATATCGACGATACCAACTGCGAGCCGTATCTGGCCACAGCTCAGGCGCCCAGATGAGCATGTAAGAAATACCGACTCCACGTGCAGGCCCCAAGCCATTTCCTGTTTTTGAGTTGGCAACGTAAGCGGGTAATCCCGTCTGCGGATCAAGCCGTGTCCCTTCAAAAGCACGTATAGCGCGTGCTGTAGCCGCCGCATGATCCCTTCCTAAAACCTGATCGGCGCGTTGAATGGCTGCAATCGCTGGCAAGATGTCGATAGGGTAACATTGGCCAGGGTAATCATCTAATAACCCATAAGGAGAATCATCCAACTGATTTGATAAAGAATCAACTTGGTCGATGAGAAATGTCTGGTACTGGTCATCACCAAGCAGCTTTTGATAGCTTGTCAGGCCACTAATAAGAAGCATACGATAAAACAGGTTCTCCTCGTGCAGGTAGTCTTCCCCCCAATATGCTTTCACCCAGCTTGCATGACCTGGATCATGAATCAATTCGGCTGCAGCCTCAATTGCCCCATTGGCATATACCTTGGGCATGGTTGGGTATAATGAAGGATCATCTTCCCATGCACCTTGTAATGCTTCAGTTGTCCATAGGTAATAAACAGCACTAAATATTGGCCATTCTGTACCCGAAATATTGTTTAAAGTTAATTCCGAAGCGCGACTGGAAGCTACCCGTTGGCGTGCCCATGGTTCAAAATTTTCAGAGAGTTGATGATGCCACGAGTATAAAAAGCGGGGCATTTCGCCGTTGTATAAACCGGGATCGTTTAAAACTAAAAGCAGAATTCCCAAAGGGATAATAAAAAAATAACATGCTAGTGCAATGATGATAACGGCATTCCCATAGATACAAACTGATAATACTTTCCGTGGCATCTGCTTTCCCCCTACTGTGTTGTCAACCATATCCATAAATAATCATTATGATTCGTTTAAAACACAATTTTCAAGCACACAGGTGCTTTTATCTCCGTCATTCGCGATAGATTTTAAGAATATCTTTTCGCTAATGTTAATCCTAATGGCAATATGCCCCTGTCCACTTGGGAACTTCGATCATGACCATAACCTTCGAAGACGCTCAGTCGGGCATCACAAAGTTCCTGGGAAAACCCATTGTTAGTTTGTGTGGGTTCGGATTCCAATTATAATAAATGCATTGCGACCTAGGTCTTGGACATTTGAGTGACAGATAATGATGAAAAGTTCGCCCTAACTGGGTGTTTGGTTGTAGTTCAACACCTGCAATAATTATCAAATATTTTAAGCCTATCTCTATCAATTGAATATCTAGCATAAACATCATTGTAGCCTCTGTCATACATAGTTAAGGAGAGCATATGCCCGTACAAGTGACTTACCCAGGTGTTTATATAGAAGAATTGCCCAGTGGATCACATGCGATCAATGGCGTACCAACCTCGATCACCGCATTCTTAGGTCGCGCCCCAAAAGGATTAACCAATGAACCTGTTTTAGTACAAAGCATGGCCGACTTTCAATCATTATTTGGAGGACTGGAGCGGCATTATCCAATGAGTTATGCAGTTAATGACTTTTTTCTGAATGGGGGTGTGCAAGCGCTGATCGTTCGTTTATTCAATGGCATATCTCGTGATGGGATCACCTCTTCTGCGGAGTGGGAAGACAAAGAAAAACAGACAGCAACAACGCTGCTAGCAACAATTTCAGGCTCTACAGCAAACACATCGACTGATTTGGAGCAAAGTGTAACAGCGCAGATCGAATCGCTTACAAAAACCTATGAAATGCAAGTAGGGGATCAGATCGTTAACCAGTTAGAAAAGCAAATTCAGTCAGGGGCAGATGTAAAAGGCATTCAGAAATTTTTTAAGGGGAAAAGCCCTGACGCCTATACATCAACATTTCCTCTCCCTCAAAAGGCACCTCTACCCATAAATAGCTATCGTTGGCGATCAGTAGTTGATGCAGCACAACAGGTGGCATTGGTCGCGTTTAATTCATTGTTTAATAACCACGGTCGTCCTTTGCCTACTAGTTCGACAGGGGAGACGATGTTCCAACTGGCGCAAACAGAGACTCGCTTTATCGGCAGTTCTGGTAGCGAGGCTGAGGCAGCGGCGGCTCGATCAGTTTTGGCCAATTTTCCTGCAGTTAGTAAGGGCGACACAGCCCAAACAACATTGGACAAACTGTTTGAACGCGTATCAAAAGCAGATGGTATCGAGAACCGCACTTTAGTTGCCGCATTACAAACGGCCGTTACCAGCGTACTCGATACATGCTATAACCCCGATGGCAATTCACTCAAAGCAGAGTTAGACATTGATGCATTGCAGACGCAATTGTCAGCAGCGCTTGGTGAGGTTAAAAATCCTGATAAAACGGCCGTTAATCAGAACCCGGGCCAGTTGATTGGTTTAGACAACACATCAATTAAAGCTTTGTTTGATTCTGCGTTCTTGGGGGTAGGGTATGCGGCCGCAGCCCTCCCCGAAAATTTGCAATTGCCGCTAGAGGCGATGGCTGAAGGCTCTTGGGGTGGGTATTTAGAAGCATCGGTGGACACCAATGGGATCAGCCGTTTGGTGGCGAAGCAGTATGAACAGTACGGGCTTGTGCAGACCGATTTGTTTAATTTAACGGTTATTTATCACAATCCAAATGGCTCTCCAGTACAAGAGCGGTTTACCAATGTCACAGTCAAAGCGCCGTCAAGTGAAACAGATCCCAACTATATTGAGCCTCCCAATCGTTTGGATAGAGTGTTGGAAAATTCCTCTATGTTGGTACGGGTTGCGCAGGGAAAACATGCGGAAATTTGGCAAAGCTTCCCATCTGTGCCACCTCCAGCAGGCGCGTTAGGAAAATCATCCAAGGCGCAAGATAGCTTGCCGCTGACTTCAGAAAATTATCTAGGAGATCCCGAAACAAAAACGGGATTGTATGCACTTGAGAAAACAGAACTGTTCAACTTGTTGTGCATTCCACCAGATGTCATCACCCCAAATTGGATTGATGTTGATGAGTTGGTGTTACAAACGGCCGTTTCCCCATTGACGATTGACGATTAACGGCCGTTTCCCCCATCAACAAGCCATACAGCAGATACGGCCGTTTCTGA
>JBNKHS010000149.1:0-9694 GCA_050290485.1 Promineifilaceae bacterium (SeqCode)
AGCAAAATCAAACCATACCCTGCCCATTGACGCGTCACTGGAATGAGTAAGCCGACGCCACCCAATATCTCAAAAATACCAGAGATAACAACCAACTCATTATGTGCGGGTAAGTATGGGGGCATGATCGCCAAATAAAATCTTGGGTTGCGGAAATGGTTCACACCAGCAAACACAAAAAAAATGGCAAGGGCAAAGAGGGAGATTAAAGCAAGTTTATTTTGGGGGAGATCGAAAAGTTCTATCATCTTTCAAATTTACCTCAGAATATTGATTTGTGCAGTTTCTATGTTGGCTTTCCCGCCTAAAAGAGGCACAATTACGGCCGTATATCAAGCATCCTCTATCTATTCACCGGCAAAGGGCCAAAACAAATGTCTACAAAAGAAGCAATACGCCAAGAAATTGAAGAAACAAAAATCAGATTTCACCAACTACTTGATTTTGTCCCTGATGAAGCATTTGGCTTGCCCAGTGACAATCCTGCATGGACAGTCGGCGAAGTGCTTTACCATATGAGCATTGCGCCTCGGAATATGGGCAAAGATGTGAAGATGATATTAGGCCAAAGCTGGCTCTATCGTCTCTTTCCCAAAATCATGCCCAAAGCATTATTCAATTGGGGCAACAAACACCTCACACGCTATGGGGCACGGCATGTGTCACGCGAATTTTTAGCACGGAAGTATGATGAGGCGCATCATCTGACCATCCAAGCCTTAGAAAGTTTGCAAGAAGCAGACTTTGCCAAACATGTCGAATACCCAGATTGGGACCCGATGCTCTCTGGGGATGTCACTTTGGAAAGATTGTTCCATTACATCAAAGTCCATTTTGATTCCCACGAAGCACAAATTCGGCAAATTGTTGTTGAACTGAAAGCCGCAAACGGATAACGCGACGTTGAGCCCAGCTTTCATTATTGTGTTGGATCTCTCCTCGTCAATTCTGGAATTTCCAAATAAAGTTCATAATAGAGATCATTTTCAACAACAACGGGAGACCAGTAATTCTGATTAACCTTCGTCCATGCCTGCTCTAAAACAGCCCTTTCAACCCAACCATCTTCAGCGTCAGCCAATCTAAAATCAACCATATCAGATTCCCATTCGGGGATATCAGAAGGATTGTATACCCCATTTATGGGAGCAACAGATAAATATCCCGCTTCCGGTCGATAGACGTCTCCTTCAGCACCAGCTCCTGAGGAAATTAAACCGACGAGCTCATCAAAGGCACTTGGGGCTCCATTATGATACTCCGCGACACTTTTATTTTCAGAAATGAGATTAACGGTCAGTCTTGTTGTGCTGCTGTCAAAAACTTCATCCTTAGGACGATAGAAATCTTCTAATTGCCAAAATCCTTTATCAGCAAAAGTTTCTAGCAAAGTCATCATTTCATCTTCGTGCAGTTGACCCTGCCATACTTGCCTCCTGCCATCGTCAAAAGTTGTCCATACAATACGGCCGTCTCCAAAAACAATCCCATCTGGAATACGATTACGGACTGCCGCAATGGGTTCTAAGCCGCCGCCATTCGTGGCCTCAATGATGACTGCTTCTGGATCATGGTTCCAGGCGAGATCAGGAGTTGGCTGCAAAACGGTACAACTGACTACTAACAATAAGGAAAGAATCACCAAATTCTTTAGCATGGATTCATTGTAATTGTTTTGCGTGTTTAAGGAAACGGCCGTTTAAGCTATACAAATTAGTTCATAGTGAGAACAGCAGTCTCAAAACAGCTGCATCACCCAAATTTAACAGTCACAATCTCGCCAACTGGCAGCCAATCATCCATATTGCCAAACTCGCTTTTATCGATGGAGAACGGCTCGATAGTTTCAACATTCTCCAATTCAATCAAGACGAGATAGCGTTTACCTGCCCAACGCTTAAATTGAGATTTGGTTAGTTGCAACTTCTCCTGGCATTGTTCAACAAGCGCAGTTGACTGCTCTTTGCTCATCTTTTCAGAATTTAAGACCGATTTTGTTTTAGCCTTTGCCTTAACTACACCACTCCCATCATTTTCAATCAAGAAAAGCTCGTCATTCTCGTTAACCCGTCCGTAAGGCATTTTTCGTCCAGCGGCTCCACGAATGAGCATCGTTTTTTCACCACTTAACAATTTTGACAATTCGTCCGCTTTAGCATCCACATAAACAACATGATCCATTTGCAATCCTCCTAATACACAATTTCAAATGTCACATCTTGGGCCGCCTCAACACATAGTTTCATGTCATGTGCGCCAATATGCCCTTTGTATAGATTTTTTTCATCATTTAATTTCTTGATATCTTCATACAATTTTTGGTAATCAGCATGTGCTATCTTTTCAGCAGAATCGTAATCGGCCTTATACAAAACGTAGGCAAATGTATGGTTCACCCATCGAATCCGTGATAAATCTGTTAAATGAGCGAGCTGGATGATTTCTGAAACGGGAACGGCCGTTTTAACTGCCAACATATGCCGATCTTGCGGGGTCAAAATATAGGGAAACAACTGAAGCGTGTTTGTAATACCCTCCAAAGCTAATTTTGAGACTGTTTCTTCAGCAATATCTGGAAAATCTTTAATCATATTCGGTTTAGGATGATAACTATTCAATTCCCGCCTTAAGATCGTCAAATAAGCTTCATCAACACCGCTTTGAACAGCAAACTGCTGTAATTTTTTCTTTGTTTTTAACGCGAGATAGATTTCCTCTGTATTCTGCACATGTTGCGCTTTGATACGTTCAAAATTAGAATCGATTTCTTCTTTAAGAATCATTCGACTGGGCAATAAATCACTCTCTATTAATTTTTGTTTGTATTTATCAATGGGGATATCTTGCAGATCAATGTAATAATTCACACATGCCTCCTGCAGAACTTTTGTTCTAAATAACAGAAAGCATACAAATGAATACGGCCGTTTTCATCTGACACAAATCATGCAAAAAAGATGACAAACGGCCGTATTATAATTGGTTAGGAGATGGGTTTTATTGCATCCAAAATGATGGAAACAAATCCCAAATTCCCCCCCGAGTTACGGTGATCAGAAAGAAGCGAGCGATAAATTTTGCCAGCAGCAAACGACCATTGATTGTAATGCAAACGGCCGTTTTCATCGCAATACTCAAGTAAATCCACCGCAAAACCAGCAGATGTAAAAACATCCATGAATCGTTTGTAATCGTACACAATCTTGTGATCGGCCGCCGGGTGATCGGCAGGACCTGGTCCACCGATTTTGATCATGTTTTGGTAGTCGGCATTGGGAAAGTTGCCATCAGGGACAGCGACACGCAAATACCCACCTGGTTTTAGGTATTGAAAACAAAGCTTGGCTGCCGAGCGTCCTTCCGTTTCGGTCAGAGAGCGTGTTGCAAAAGTCACGAAAAATAAGAAGAAGACGGGATGAGCTGTTTTTTGTATGATAGAGGTTACGACACCAAACCATAAAAAAACAAGCTCTCCCAATGACTTCTAGTATACCCGAAAATCTCACGCCTATCGCCCCCATTTTAAAAAATCATCTATCAGATTTGCTTATCTGGTGCAGCCAATTGGTCTATGCGCGGCTCATCAGTCGGGAACAAGGGCATTTGTTGGTGCAATTGACCCATTTACTCGACTGGGGTGAAATGGAAACGGCTTGCGTCACTTATCATCAGCGCAATGGCAATGGCCGTCCCGTCGAGCATACCGTGTCCCGTTTGCTGCGCGCCCTGCTGGTCAAGTATCTCTATGGTTGTTCGCTGCGCGAACTGGAAGAGAAAATCCGCTACCACATCCTGGTCAAGTGGTTTGTGGGCTATCCCCTCTATGCCCCAGGACCTGACCACACCACGCTGCATCGCTTTGAGATGTACCTGTGTGTGCATCATCCGCGCCTGTTTTTTGATACGGTGCTGCAGCAAATCAGGCAAGCCTTTCCTGAGGCCCAGCAACAGGCTTTGCTGGGCGACACCTTTGCCCTGCATGCCAATGCGGCCTTGGAATCGCTCATCAAGCGGCTGCGTCATACCGCACAAGCGTTGTTAACCAGCTATCAAGCAACTGCTCCCGAAACGTATGCTCAACTATGGGCAACCGTCGACCATGATGATTTGTTTGGCACAGCGGATGAAAAAACGGAATGCTACCTCTCCCCAAGCGAATGGCAGCAGCGTCTGTTGGCCTGTATCACGGCAACGCTCAATTGTCAGCACCAGCTGCGCCAACAACACATCGCCCCGTCGGTGCAGTTGTGGCTGGATCGTCTAGACAAGATCTTTGCCGATGAGTGTTGTCTAGAACAAGACGAGAACGGGCAGTTACTGCATCTCATCCTACGTACCAAACGAGGGCGCTATCGCATCTGTAGTGCCACCGACCCGGAAGCAACAATTCGTAATCATGGGGAGAGCAAAAAGGATTTTGGTTACAATGTCTCTGTGCTGGCCACGATTCATTTCATTCATGAAATTCAAGTCGACACCGGGTCGCGCCCCGACGGGGATGCCCTGCCCGATGTGTTTGCCACTTATCTTGACCATCATGAGACTGCGCCAGCAAAACTTATTTATGACCAAGCGGCGGGACACGGTAAAACAGCAGCCCAAATTGAGAAACGCTCCAAGCAAGAAACCCAGCTTGTGTGCAAACCAATGCCCAAGAAAAAGAAGAAGCAAGCAGATGCCTTTACCCATGAGGATTATCGCTATGACCCTGACAAGCACACCTTAACTTGTCCCAACGGCCGTATCGCCACCCGTGTCTATCGCTCTGGGAGTGGGGACGGAGATAACTTCCGCTTTGTTGCTGGGCAATGTATTGGTTGCCCATTGCGCAAACCATGTCGCGGCAGTGCGGCTATCCCCACCACCCCCAAATCGATTTTCATCAGTGCTTACCATGCGGCAAGGCAGCGGCTGGAAACGTACAGTCAAACGGATGAATTCAAACAGGATATGAAGCTGCGCCCTCAGGTTGAACGGGTCATTGCAGGTTTGGTTTTACACAACGATGCCCGTCGCGCACGCTTTCGGGGGAAGGCGAAGGTGGATTTTCAGATGAAAATGTGCGCCATGGCCTATAATCTCAAACGGTGGGTTGTTTTGCGACAGGGCAAACCCACGGAAAAGCGCAAGCGATTTAGTGCACCGGCCCCAATCGGGGGAGATGTGGCCTGTCCTGAGCTTGCCGAAGTGGGTCTCGTGGCTGCGAAATAACAACAAAATGAACAAAAAGATGGGAAATCTAAGTGGATATAGCGGTAAATGTTAACTTTATGACAAGTAAAACGGAAATTGCAAAGTCAATCGCCTAAGGAGTTAACATAAACAGCACAAAGCCGCAATTTTTTACAAGCCCTCAGAGGGTTTCTGACTGGGCGACCCTATACTTTTGCAACACGCTCTCAAAAGAGCGTGTTGCAAAAGTCACGAAAAAATAAAAAGAAGACGGGATGAGCCGTTTTTTGGATAATGGAGGTTCCAACACCAATCCATTATCCAAAAAACAGGCTCTCCCAATGACATTTAGTATACCCGAAAATCGCTCACCTATTGCATCAATTTTAGAAAAACACGTATCAGACTTACTTATCTGGTTCAGTGACTTGGTTTACACTCGCCTCATCAGTCGAGACCAACAACACCTGTTGGTGCAACTGACTCATGTACTCGACTGGGGTGACATGGAAGATGTGTGTGCCACCTATCATCAGCGCAACGGTAACGGCCGTCCTGTGGAACATAGCGTGCCCCGTTTGTTACGTGCGCTGCTGGTCAAGTATCTGTATGGGTGCTCTTTGCGTGAACTGGAAGAGAAAATCCGTTACCACATCATGGTGAAATGGTTCGTGGGCTATCCCATCTATGCTGCCGGTCCAGACCACACCACCCTGCACCGTTTTGAGCTGTATCTGTGTGTGCATCATCCGCGCCTCTTTTTTGACACCGTGCTGGTACAAATTGAGCAAGCGTTCCCCGATGACCAGCAACAAGCCCTGCTCGGAGACACCTTTGCACTGAACGCCAATGCTGCTTTGGAATCGCTCATCAAACGACTGCGTCATACAACGCAGGAACTGCTAGCGGCTTATCAACTGGCTAGCCCAACAGCCTATGCCCAGCTCTGGTCGGTTATTGCGCACGATGATTTATTTGGTGCTGCAGATGAAAAGACAGAATGCTACCTTTCCCCAAGCGAATGGCAACGGCGCCTCTTTGCCTGTGTGACCGCAGTACTTAATTGTCAACATCAGCTGCGGCAGGAAACGGTTACCCCAGCGGTGCAGCTGTGGCTTGACCGCTTAGATAAAATCTTTGCCGATGAACTGCGCATCGCAGAAGATGACGAGGGACAGTTATTACATTTGACCTTGCGTACCAAACGAGGACGGTACCGCATCTGTAGTGCCACCGACCCGGAAGCGACGATTCGTAATCATGGGGGGAGCAAAAAGGATTTTGGCTACAACGTTTCTGTCCTGGCCACGATTCATTTCATTTATGAAATTCAGGCGGATACAGGATCCCGCCCTGACGGCGATGCCTTGCCTGATGTGTTTGCCACTTATCTCAACCACCATGAGCGTGCGCCCGCAAAACTCATTTATGACCAAGCGGCAGGGCATGGTAAAACAGTCGCTCACATTGAGCAAATCTCAAAGAAACAGACGCAACTTGTTTGTAAACCAATGCCTAGGAAAAAGAAAAAAGCAGATACGTTTACACATGAGGATTATCGCTATGATGCTGAGGCACATACGCTGACTTGCCCCAACAGCCGTATCGCCACCCGTGTCTATCGTTCCGGCAATGCCGATGGGGACAACTTCCGCTTTGTTGCTGGGCAATGTGTGAACTGTCCGTTTTTGAAACAATGTCGCGGCAGTGAGACCCCACTAACAACACACAAATCGATATTCATCAGCGATTACCAAGCCGCAAAACAGCAGCTCGAAACGTACAGTCAAACGGATGAATTCAAACAGGATATGAAGCTTCGTCCTCAAGTTGAGCGGGTGATTGCGGGGTTAGTTTTGCACAATGATGCGCGACGGGCACGCTTTCGGGGCAAAGCCAAGGTGGATTTTCAGATGAAAATGTGTGCCACGGCTTACAATCTTAAACGGTGGGTTGTTTTGCAACAGGGTAAACCCACCAAAAAGCGCAAGCGATTTAGTGCGCCAGCCCCAATCGGGGGAGAAGTAGGCCTGGTGGTCGTGAAATAACGACAAAATGAACCAAAAGAGGAGGAATCTAAGCGGATATAAGTGCGAATGTCAACGTTATGACAAGTAAAACGGGAATTGCAAAGTCGAACGCTTAAAGAATTGACATAAACAGTATAGAGCCACATTTTTTACAAATCCTCAAAGGGTTTCTCGCTAGGGAACCCCCTACTTTTGCAACACGCTCTCAGATGTTCCCACACATGCTCACATAGAAATGCGTCGGCGAAACGGCCGTTAAATTTGCTCTCCCATGATTGTGGATCAAGTAAATCCAAATCTTCTTGTTGTGTCGCAATCCAGCCATCGTACCGTTGTTCTCCAGCACCAATAATAATCTGCAAAGGCTCATCTTGAGACAGTATTGAAAAGTCTATCATGGCAACTCCTTTTTCTTTCATTAGTTTAAGCTGTGATGATACACCTATTTACAAGTGGAAAAAGCACGATACACATACTTCTTCTTGACGGTAGTCTGCTCATTAGAAATTGGGAACCACAACCTTCAGAGTTTGTCGGAAAATATAAGTCTGCAACAAAAAATAAAGAGCGCCACCGACCAATATCATTCTCAATGTATTGCCGATTAACCACATGATTGAGAGCGTGTATAACATTTCTGTCTGCTGGATAAATTGTGGTGAAAAGAGCTTTAAATTAATTTGGGTTACAATGAACCCAGTCACGACAACCGATAGTAAACAAAAAATAACAGCCTTTTTGAGTAACTTTTTTTGCTTCCCCTCCTGAGACTTGAAAAATAATACGACAACGACAACAATTGCTATCTGTGTAATTGGCACAAAATAATAAGTTGGATTCGAAAGCACAAAATAACGGTGATATGCAGCCAAAACCACAGAGGGGTTGGTGAAGTGATTGGGAATCAAAACAATTTCTTCATATAAATTTCCAAAAAAAGCATACGCTATAAAAAATAAGGCAAAAAAGAGAAAACGATCAAAGGTTTTATTTTTCATCGTCTAAAATCCTCAAATGATTCACTTTGTTGTACAATCAACTTATTTAAGCAACAAAGTATTTTACAAAATAAATACCTTAGTAAATAAGATATTTAGATATTAAGGCAAATTATTACCCATGTCAAGTAACCATATAAATAAAGATGAACTCATTGCCACTCTAAAAAATGTTGAACGTGAGCAGAGAACAGCAACCGTCTTATGGCATTCTGCCATCGCGAATCACTTCGGACAAAATTTCATCGACTGGATCTGTGCCGACATCATTCAAAGACAAGAAGGGTTGACGGCTGGAGATTTAGCCAAATTAACAGGATTAACCACAGGGGCCATTACAGGGCTAATTGATCGCCTCGAGAACTCTGGGATTGTCAAAAGGGAGCCTGATCCCAATGATCGGCGGCGTGTCATTGTTAAACCGATACCAAGTCAAGTGGAAGAACTGGATTCCTTTTTCTCTGCTACTATGGATAGCTTTTGGGAAATGGCGGCAACATACAGTGATGAGGAATTGGCGCTCATTATTGATTTCAAAACACGAGCTACCCGCCTAATGGAAACAGAAGCAATTCAATTACGAACTGGAAAAATCAACGATTGATGTTACCGCTCTTTAATGAGCCCAGTGCGATAAGCACGCAACAAATCTTTGAGGTGGTTGATTTTTTGTTGGATCTCGCGCCCTTCATCTGTATCTTTAACACGAATGCGCACTTGATTTCGCTCTAAAATTTTGGTGTGAGTTTGTGTATTTGTGCTTTCTTCGATTGCTTTCTGTGCTGATTCAAATGGGGCATGCGACGCCAATAACAAGCCATAAGAATTGTAAATCAAACTGTATCCCGCTATGCCCGTAATCTTTTGATACGCTTTGGCAAAGCCGCCATCAATCACAAACAATTTGCCACCAGCTTTAATGGGGCTTTCTCCCTTGCGCACCTGAACAGGCACATGGCCGTTAACGATATGCCCTGTTTCTGGATCGAGGCCAAACTCTTTTAAGATGGAAACGGCCGTTTCTTCTTTATCCCGCAGTGAATAGTATGGATTCTTCTCTTCCTTGTGCGTCTTTTTATCCGCTATAAAATAACGCTCAAACGTCGCCATCTTATTTTTCCCAAAAATCGGTGACTTCGCTCCCGTCCACAAATACCACAACACATCCTGACCATAACTCCGCTCATCCGGTTTCTTACTGAAATACCCTTGCCGTGCCAAGCGATCTAAGCGATCCATAAACGCTTTCCCCTTAAATTCCTGGTCACCCACTTTCGTCACCATAAAAGAGCCATCCTCTTCCAAAGCAATACACCCATGATAAAGTAAATTACCATTGTAAATAAGATACATGCTCCCCTTCGAAAAGAGAAAACGCACATGTTGTTGCAGCTTTTCGCTCATCATAAAAGCTTGTTGCAACTTGTGGACTGTATTCTCTTCTTCTGGCGTTAGTTGATACGGATTTTGGGGATCAATTGTCGGGAAATTACT
>JBNKHS010000150.1:0-9682 GCA_050290485.1 Promineifilaceae bacterium (SeqCode)
GTTAGCGCATAAACCGATTGCGTCAGTACTGAAGTTTGTCAATCATCTGTTTGTTTTTTGGCTGCGTGGTGGCTATTGGCAGGAGGGGGAACAGTGGATGAAAACGGCCGTTGCCAAAGCAAATGTACGTGTCGTTTGTACAAACCGCTGCTGCCGCTGTTTTTGTTGCACCTTTGCATCGATTTGGGCGGCTACCGTACGTACACGTTGTCTATTCATGGTCATGTCTGGTCCATCTAAATCGAGATTAGAGGTGAGTTTGTCATGAACGGCCGTAATAAGTTGTCCTTCATCACTTTGCCGATACGCTTCCAGTTCCGCCTGTTCATTTGGTGATAAATGCGTGTCTTTTGCTTTTTGAATTAGAGTGTGTTGTTGCTTTTTGTTCATCGTGCCACTCCCTTGGCAAAAGATTGGTGTACATCGATAATTTCCAGATCAGCACCCAATTTTTTGCACGCATAAAAAAGCCGAGAGTGAATTGTTCCTTCTTTCGTCTCTAAAATCTCTGCTATTTCACGAATCGACAAGTTATGAACGTAACGCAAAATAACAGGTAGACGATGTTTTTCGCTGAGCTTATCGACTGCTGCCCACAAACGGGAATTGGCATCGTTAGAAACGGCCGTGTTTTCTGGAGATGAATGATGATCCGTAAACGAACGCACCGATTGCAGCATCGTTTGAAAAGCTACTTTCCGTTTTCGTTTGCGCAAAATGTCCCGCGATTTATTCATGGCAATTGTTGAAAGCCACGCCCTCAAATTGCTGTCCGGATCACATTGCTCAATGCGCAAAAGCGCCGTCACAAATGTGTCTTGCGCCACATCTTCCGCTTCGGCAGGATCACGCAGCACAGAATAAGAGAGGCGCACAATATACGAGTAATATTGTGCGACCAACTCCTCTGTTAAGGCTATGCTGTCGAAGGATTGCTCCTGCATAGAAAGTGTCAGCCGTTGTGTCATCTCGCTTATAAAACGCACGAGAAATAATAATCTTCAAAATTAATCAAAATTGTATGGGTTTCAGCTTGTAGAGACAACAAAAAATCTTGGCCAAGTCCAATTTAGATAGCCTTTGGTAGCTAAAGCCATATTTATAATAAGGAGACTATGGTGATTGTTGTTGCATAGGATGGATGAAAATATTGGAGACGCCGCCGCGTCTCTACAAATAAGAAGACTTCACTGGCTATGCCAATCGTTCGGTTGAACTTACGCTGAAGCCACTAGAAAAAACTTTTATCAAAGATTACGCAGATTTCGCAAATGGTGCTCGTTTTCATCCTCACCTCTGCGCCCCTGCACCTCTGCGTTAAATTATTTTCAGAAAAGAGCCTGGTGCTATTGAGAAATGGAGTCGAGCAGGAGATGAACAGTTTGTGTACTAAATGTTGCCCAACTTTCTTCATCTGGGCTGGTGTACCAAAGGACATTAACGCCTTCAAAAAGGGCAACCAAACTGACGGCAATCAGATCGGGATCGATGCTTTTAAATTCCTTTTGGGCAATCCCTTTGGCAATAACAGCGGAAAGTACAGTTCGATAGTCCGTAAAATATTGATGCAAGATTTGGCGAATCTGTTCATCTCTGGTGGCTAAGGCATAAAATTCATAGCCGATGCTCAAATATACAGTTGAGGTTTCCATCCGCAGCGCCATTGTCTCAACCCAACGAAGTAAGTGGGGTTTGATGGGTTCATCTAAAGCTAAAATTTGTTCTAACTCGGCGAACCCTTCGGCAAGGGAGGCTTGAAGAACAGAAAATATCAAATCATCTTTGTTTTTGAAGTAAAGGTAGATGGTTCCCTTGCTCAATCCTGCTTCATTGGCGACGTCCTCCATTGTGGCAGGATGAAACCCTTTTTCCGCAAAGACAATCATGGCTGCATGGATGATTTGTGGGATTCGTTCCGCACTTGCGTCTGGTCTTGGTGACAAATTTTTCTCCTTTTACGGTTGAGCTTGTCGAAGGTCAGTTTGACCAGCCTTCAACAAGCTCAAGTTTCGTTCAGGCTTTAATCATGAAGAAGTAGTCTACCCCATTTTTTTGATTTTGGTCGATGAGGTTGTAGCCAAAATGTTCAAAAATAGGAACGTTGCTTGGTCTTGTTGTTTCTAACCACATGATTTTCTTTTTCGCTTTGGCTTGCTGGTGGATGGCATCAAATAATTGACGTGCGACTCCTTTTCCTTGCCAGTGCGGATCGACAGCAATAAATTCTAAAATGGTATGTGCAGCATGGGGCAGAAACGGCCGTCTCCGCTGATCTTGATCAATGGTTCGTCTTACTGCACCTAACCCGCACCTGCGGCCAACCGTTGCCGTCCATTGCAACATTGCTTTGGGTGATGGCTTCTTCTCATTGTCTGCCAAAATAGCGATGGCACATAAACGGCCGTTTGCTTCAAAGCCCAAGACTGATTGTTGTGCTTGTAGGTTCATCTGCAATGTTGCCGCGAACCAGTGCCGTAACCGTTGCCGATAGGCAGTATCAGAACTGCCGCGACAAATGTCGCGCATGCCCGCATCCACAAAAAACGTTTTTTCTAGCAAATCAATTGCGGGCGACAACTGTGCATCATTGAGATGAATGAGTGACAGAGTTTGTACTTTCATATTATGCATCATCCGGTTGGTAAGGAGCTTCTTTTAAGAGATGAGCCAGCAACAGCTTCAAAAACAATAGGGGAATAAACCAACCTAAGCCTTGAATTCCGGCTAAATTGATCTGGTTGAGTAAGATAGCTCCAGCAAAGAAGGCAAAGGCAACTGGTCTTTGTAAATAAAGCGGCATACGCAAAATAACAAGAGCTGCCAACAACAAATAACCGTAAAACAACACAAAATAAACAAGTGGATTGTTTGTAAAAAGGGCAGCAATCAACCCAATGTGAATGCCGTGTAAGGCAATAAAACCAAAGTGGGCTTTAAATCCCTGGCTGGGTCGGAAATACCAACGCTTTGCTGCTGATGTGGCGTTGGTGACAATACCGCCGCTAATATCGACGGCCAAGAACAAAACAACAAGCAGTTGCCAAATTGACGGATTGTCAGCTTGTTGCCCAAAGAAAATGGCAATTGAGCCAATCGCTAGTAAAACGCCACAAATAAGCTGCACCCATTCTTCAGCAGAAGTGGCCCCAGGCCCAACAAATTTGTCCCATTGGCCGACAAATCCTTTTCTTGGGGTAGGGGGATTCCAATTAATATTCATAGTTCACTCTCCATTGATAATAAATAACTGACTAGTCAGTTATTTATTATCATAATCAGAACAGATATATTTGTCAATATGTTTTTAAATTGATTTTGACACGGCCGTTTCTCTCAGTTATGGTTACGTGAAATTGCGAATGGTGGATTAGTGAAAACGCAAAAGTTTATTGAAATAACAAAAGATGATTTCTACGTTTTCACCAAGCAATTGAAAATTGCGATTCACTGTTTTTGTTACTTCTACTTCAAACTAGTTTTTGTGAATTACAAATATGGAACAAAAAATTGTCAGGTTTAGTGTAGATGCTGAGGGGGATCCGATTGCGATTTTGAGTTGTGGCCATCCACAACATGTGCGCCACAATCCTCCTTTTGAAAATCGGCCCTGGGTGCTCACGGAAAACGGCCGTAAAAGTCGAATTGGCCAAATTTTAAACTGCGTTCGCTGCGACGATCCCAACGATGACTCCGCCCGCTACCCTGTCTAACATGAGGAATATTGATGATGAGTAAATATATTGCTTTTTTACGTGCGATTAATGTCACCAACCGTTTTGTTAAAATGGAAGATTTGCGCGCGCTTTTTGACCAAATGGCGTTTAATGATGTAGAAACATATATCCAATCGGGAAATGTTGTTTTTTCAACGACAGAAACGGATGAACAAATATTGGAAGCAAAGATTGAAAAGCATTTGGAGAATGCATTGGGTTTTGCTGTACCGACCATGATCCGCAATCAGGAGAACATGATAACGATAGCCAACAGTGATCCCTTCCCGCAAATGGCAGAGATGGAAAAAGCAACGAGCTATGTTTCCTTTCTTAAAGAAGAACCTGCACCTGAACTGCGAGAGAAATTAGAAGCATTATCTGATGGCATGGATATGTTTTTGATTCAGCAGCGAGAACTCTATTGGTTGTATGATCGCACTAAAGGGCAAAGCAAAATGACCAATGGGAAGGTGGAGAAGATATTAAAAGTTGCCGCAACGCGGCGCAATATGAACACAGTGCAGAAGATTACGAAGAAGTATTTTGGGTTATAGGGGGATAAGGAGCGGGGAGATGAGGAGAATTTTCAATCTCCTCTTTCTATTTTTAGTAAGGATACAAGATACGGCCGCAGCTGCCGCAATACACTTTTTCGCCCTGTTTAGCTTGTTTGACCTTGTTTTCAGAGACGGTTAAACGGCAGCCTAAGCACATGTCCACACGTACTCGGGCAATCGCAATACCTTTCTTTTTGGCTGCTAATTTTTCATACTCTTGCAAAGATCTGGCATCACAGACAGAGGCTTGTTCTTTGCGTAACTGCATCAATTTGTGCAGACGTAAAGCGGTTGTGTTTTGTTCTTCCTTGTAATGAACAACGTTGTTTTCCCATTTTGCCTGAGCAACTTCTAGCGCTTCATCTGCAGCCGTTTTTTCAGCTTCTGCATCTTCTACGTATAGCAGCGCTTCTAGCACCTCTTCGTCCAATGTTTCACTACGTTTGGTTAAAGATTCAATCTCTTTTTGTAGATCGGCTAATTCTTTGGGATTGGTGACTTTGCCTGAGTAGAGGCGATTTTCGGAATTTTTGGCGCGTGTTTGCAGACTTTTTAACTCGAGGCTGAGGTCGTTATGTTTACTTTGCCACTTTTGCAGCTCAGAAACGGCCGTTTCTGCACGTGCTCTTGCTGCCAATAACCCTGGCGACTCTTGCTGAGCGGCCATCACTTCTTTTAAATACTTCGTTTTTTCACGAATTTCTACATCGGTTTCTTGCAATTTATAGAGCTGATGAATTTGTGTCATATCTAAACTCGGAACCATCTTTGAGGGAATCAAAATAAGTTGGCGAATTGTAACACAAATAACAGTAGGCAGACATCAGTAATCAGTGCCCAGTATTTTGTATACAGTTTTTTGCATATTCTAAATTTCTCAAGCTAGATTTGACCATAAATGCAATGGATGAATCTTCGGATTGGATTGGCTTCTGAAAACTAAAAACAGTTATCCATTGGGGACAATTGTCACCAGCGTAATTTCTGGTGGACACAATAGGCGGACGCGCGGTGCACTTAATCCTTCGAGCCCAACGCCACGGCTAACATACAAATGGGTACGGCCGATTTTGTAGAGCCCCATCACAAAGCGTCGTCCCAACTGCGAACTGGTGAGCAATGGCCCCAGAATGGGGAGCCGTACTTGGCCCCCATGTGTATGTCCACAAAGATAGAGATCGACACCAAAACCAGCCGCCTCTGGCATCAGTTCTGGAGAGTGATAAAGAAAGATTTGCGGGAGATCGGCAGGCACGTTTTGCATGACTTCGGCCAAATGAGTGGCATCGACGGAAAGATAATGGGTGCAGTCGATGCCTAGTAAAGTGAGTTTTCTTCCTTTTCCCAGATCAACCGTTTGCCAATCTTGCCGAAGTAAGGAGATATGCGTGCCATCAAACAAAGGCACAATATTTTTGCGATAGTCGGCAGAAGGGCTGCCTAATGTGGCAAAGACACCATGTGTTGCGGTAAGCTGGCGCAGTAGTTTTTTTGTTTGTGTTAATGTCTCGGGATCGCGGTTGTAGGATAAATTGACATAATCTCCGGTAATAACAATGAGATCGGGATTGAGTTGTTTGGTTAGCTCAACAACACGACTTTCTCTTTGGGTTAATCGCTCGACATGCAGGTCGCTGATGTGCAACATGCGAATCGGTGACGTGCCTGCTTCGAGCCGATCGGTCAACACTAAAATTTCACTAACACCTAGTCGAAATGGCTCAAAAATAGCCCCCCAAACAAAAAGTGCTGTGCCGATACTTTGGATGATGACAAAGAGAATAAATCCCCCACTGTCGCCAATGAGTAAGGAAAAGATAGCGATACCCATTGCAGCAATAATGCGCGGGATGGCTAAGGCCATCCATTGCGGTTGCCAGGCGCCAAAGGAAATGTTTTGCTTGGGAAGAGAGTAGAGTAGGGCCGCGTCGGTGACCAAGAAGAGGGCTTGTAGTAAGCCAATGTGGCGTGTTAGTTCGTTGTCTTTGTGTGTCCATTGCCAAAAGACAGCAACGAGCAGCGAAAACAAAAGTCCAACAAGAATCATGGCCCAATCGGGCCAACGCGAAGGAATGTTGAGGGCAAGTAAAACTTTGTGAGTGAACCCGTCTTCCAATGCCTCTACTGGCGGATCATCCATGTCAATTTCATCTAAAACAATTGGTTCGCGCAATGTTTGTCTCCATGCCTGTTTTGTGAAGAGTTGGTGAATAGAATACGGCCGTTTGCTTTCTTTCTATATTTCCAAAATGGAGCGAGGTTCAACGAAAGGCATGTATCCTTTACAAATCCAGGTTCCCCAGGAGTCTTGTTTGTAAAGATGATTTTGTTCAAAATGAACCATGCCCAAAATGGTAAAAATGTAAGAGCTGGGTTTGTAAACTCATCATCATAGGTGTGCTGTTTTATTGAACTGGCACTATAATTCAAGCAATTACAAAGGAGTATAAAAAATGGGCAATGTAGCTGTAAAATGGACGGGAAAAGATAGCCAAATGTTTATGGGGCGTGACTCTTTTGGGCATGTTGTTATGTCTGGGTCGTGGCCAGATGACGATCCCCAGTGGCAAGAATGGAAAGCGTTAAAACCATCTGATTTGTTACTACTTAGTTTAGCATCCTGTTCCGGGTATGATGTTGTTATGATCTTAGGACGGCAGCGGCAAAAATTGGTTGATCTCTATATCAATGTGGATGGTAAACAAGCGGATGAACCACCTTATCAGTTTACAGACATTCATCTCCATTATGTTGTCGAAGGAAGCGATTTAGATGAAAAGAAGGTCGTGCGTGCGATTGAGCTGTCGGAAACGAAATATTGTTCTGTGGCCGCGACGATAAGTGGTGTGGCTAAGCTTACACACAGCTTTGAAATTGTAGAACCTTCTCATTAACTTTGTGATACAATTCACCTATGTCTATGCCAGAATCTGACTTACCGCCTAAACAGCAACAAGAAACGGCCGTATCGCGACCAATAACATACACTTATTACGCACCAGAACCAACCCCAACTGGTCTAAAAGCGTATGAGCCTTTAAATTACCAGATCGAGCGAACTAAAAGAAATAACCGCTCGACACGATTGCATTATCTGCCCATTATCATTGCGGGCTTGCTGGCTATTTTATTTTCTCTTTTTTTGTTGGTCCAAGCGATTTGGCCGAGCACAGAGCAGACACGAGCAATAATTTCTGGGATGGCTGATTTCACCTTGATCGTATTTATGCTGCCGTTGATTTTGCTCTTCTTGGTTATTCAGTTAGGCATGATGGGCATTGCTTTTTACATTTATCAATGGAAGCGGGAAATACCCGATTCACCGATCAAAGAGTATGGGTACATTCGGGTTATTTTGTGGAATATTGAATTTTATTTAGAAAAGGGACGGCCGTATATCGAACGGGCTTCAGACAAAGCTGCAGCCGTTGCCATAAAAATGAACGAAAGATTCGCAACCATCGAATCCTGGCTTATCACCATCAAAAATTGGATAGTTCGGAGTTAATCATGGAATCAGAAGAATTCGCAACATGGAAGAAAAAAGTCTTTGCAATTACAGGCGTTATGGGTGTCTTGTTAGGCTTGCTAACAGGATATCTTATGGTTCGTTCTGCAGAAAAGCATCCAGGAGAACCACCGGAATTTAGCCCAACTGAGTTATTGGGCACAGCTATCGCTATTATCGGGGTTATTCGAGGTATTGCTTCTTTAGGTGACGGAAAATAAATTTGTTGTGCGTGGATGCGCCTTTGAGCAGATCTGCGCACTATTTGACCATTGACCATCCTGACAAAACAGCATTGCACCCACTTCTACATTAAGAAAAGATAACAAAACTCGATAAACCTTTTATACAATTGTCCTACATTTGTTAATTTTAAAAAAATTGTAGGACAATAGTCCTTCAAATATTGATAGAAGAAGAGAGTAAATGTTATAACATTGCGATGAGATTTGGTTAGAATAGAGTGGAATTGAAGTTTACAGCAACTTCCCATACTGCTAAAAACGAAGAAGTAACAGTCGGCCATTCAAACATTACAGAACCCTATGCCAAACATTATAGTATTAGACGACGATAGAACGAATATTGAGCTCCTTAAAATGCTCCTAGAACTTGATGGTTTTCGAGTACAGCCTTGCTTGACCATAGAAGAGGCCTTAAACGCTGCAAGTGAAGAGATTGATGCCCTTGTAGTTGACATAAACTTATCACGGGGTACAAGTGGGTTAGATTTATTGCGCCAAATTCGCGCTAATGAAACCAAGGTAAATGCCGATACCATTGTTGTCATGACTTCTGGCGATATTCGCCGCGAAAAAGAAGCTATTGAACTTGGTGCCGACACGTTCTTGTTAAAACCATATCCTCCAGAGAGCCTCGCAACTACCTTGACTAAACTCCTCAATTAGGAATAGATTACAATGACAAACAAACGCTCAAAGCGTAAAAAACCAGAAAAACCATCGCGTCAATGGCGACGGATGGATTTACACTTACACACACCGGGATCTTACGATTACCAAAACCCCGACATTGGCTACCTTGATATTTTAAGACAAGCGGAAGTCCGTGGACTCGATATTATTGCCATTACTGATCACAATACCGTGACTGGTTTTGCCACCATGAAAAAGGAGATCGAACAATTGTTATGGCTGGAGGAATTAAATCGCCTCGAAAGCGAGGAAAAGCGGCGCTTAGATGAATATCGGCGTTTGCTCGATAAGATTCTTGTTTTGCCTGGATTTGAGTTCACCGCCACGTTTGGGTTCCATATTTTAGGCATTTTCCCGCCAGAGACCTCCGTTAGTATTTTAGAACATTTACTCCTTACCTTGCGTGTTCCTGCCGATTCCCTACATCAAGGGAACCCCAATGTGGGGGCAACTTCTGATGTGTTGACAGCTTATCGTGTTATCAATGAAGCTGGCGGTATTGTAATTGCTGCCCATGCCAATTCGGGTAATGGCGTCGCCATGCGGGGCATGGATTTTGGTGGACAAACACGGATTGCTTACACACAAGACCCTTATTTACACGCGCTTGAGGTCACCGATTTGGAAAAACGGGGACGTTATACAACGCGCCGCTTTTTTGATGGGTCGAAGCCTGAATACCCACGTCCAATGCGTTGTATTCAGGGGTCTGATGCCCATCGTTTGCAGCGCGATCCCAATAATACTAAAGTTTTAGGTGTGGGAGACCGGGTCACAGAGATCTTGCTTTCAGATGTTAGTTTTGATGACATTAAAGATGTGTTTATCAAATCTGATCTTTCTTTATCACGGCCGTATCGCGGACCAGCGAATCCAGTAGACTTCGTACAGTTAGCGCGGGAGGAAGGCGCTTCCATCGTGCAATCGTTCCACGCTTCGCTGGCGCAACGTGGCGGCCATTTTGAC